>NZ_DASZKT010000009.1:0-91285 GCF_035552695.1 Actinospica sp. | reverse complement strand
GCAACAGTCGCGTTGATCCGGTCGGCGCATCCGTCGTGGACGGCGGGGCAGGTGATCCGGGACCTTATTGCGACGGCGGATCCGGCTTCGGGGCAGGCGACGGGGCAGCACAGCGATCAGTACGGGTACGGGATCGTCGATCCGCTGAAGGCGCTGCAGGCGTCGGCGCCGAGTGAGACGTCGAATCCGCTGCTCGCGTCAGCGAGCAGTTCGGCGTCCGCGGGGACGACGGCCACGGCTACATCGACGGGTGGCGGCGCTACGGCCTCGTCGTCGAAGTCGAGCTCGGGGCTGGTGATCGGGATCATCGTCGCGGTGGTCGTCGTGCTCCTGATCATCGTGCTGATCGTGGTGCTCAGTCGTCGCAACCGGAACCGGCCGGGGGGCGGGCCGGGCGCTGGTGGGCCCGGCGGACAGCCGCCGTATGGTGGCGGACAGTATCCGCAGCAGAACCCATATGGTCAGCAGTCGAATCCGTACCAGCAGCAGAATCCACAGCAAGGTAATCCTTACGGGCAACCGCAACCGCAGCAACCGCAGTATCCGTACCCGCCGCAGAACCCGCAGCAGGGGCAGCAGCCTCCGCAGCGGTAAGTGGGGCGGTACTTTCGGGACGAGACGCGTGGCGGAGTCGTGATCGCACGGCGCCGCCACGACATGTTTAAGAAAAGTTCGGAGGGCGGCTCAACCAAACGGGGGTGCCGGCGGTCATTATCTGTGCCAGTTGGCAGCGAGAGGGGAGGGATCGGGATCGTGCGAACGACGCGGGTTACGGGGCGGTGGGGCATCGGCGCCGCAGCGGTGGTCCTGGCCACGCTCGGTACGGTCGCGGGGTGCGGCATGGCAGGCGGCGGGATCAGCGTGGTCGGCGCGAATCCGGCGACCGTGCCCGTCGTAGCCCAAGCGTCCACGTCGGCCACAGCTACGGCAACATCGAGTGCTGCTCAAGGCGACGCCGCCGTGCTGAACAGCAAGGGCGAGCGTGGGACTACGGAAGCGACGGCCGTCGCAAGTTCTATTGCAACAGCCAGCGGCGCTGGCTCCGGTGCGCCTACTGGCACCGGGAATCCGACGACCACCCCGACTACGGTGTCCACATCGACTGCTGATGCGTGTGCAGCCGCGGCGCTGAACCTTCAGGTCACGGCATCATCCGCAGCCGGCTACGTGGGTGGGGGCGGCTACACGGGCGGCAGCACGAAGTCGGGGCATCACTCGCTCATTATCGTGACGCGAACTCAGCAACTGACTCTCACCTTCACGAACGTGTCCCACATCAGGTGCACGCTACGTGGCTACCCGAGCGTCGACTTCCTGCGTGGCGGAATCAAGGGGCCGCTCAGCGCGCCCGACTCGTTCGCGCCGAAACCGGGCGTCACTGACGTGTACCTGCTCCCCGGTAACGCGGCCACAGCGCAAGTCACCTTCACCGCGAACGGCGCCGACAATCCGCACGGCGCGCGATGCGATCAGGTCATCGCGGTGCGCGTCTACGCTCCCGGTACGACGAAGGCTCTGACCACTACTGCACGCGACATGGCTGGTCACCGGATTCCGTCCTTCTACGTGTGCGGGCACAAGGTCGTGGTGCACGCGGTGCAGCACGGCTGAGGACACCCTCATCACGATCAGCACGCGAAAATAGCTGGTCACACTGGCGGACCCGCGCTTAGCGTGGGAGGCATGAACGATCGCACCGAACTTACGCCCACTCATACCGATGCTCTGCCCACGCGCGGCCGGGTGCGGTCGGTCAATGTCGGGGCCCTGCAGCCGTCGAATCCCGCGAAGCCGCACACATCGGGTACCGGCATCAACAAGCTGCCGGTCGACGAGCCGGTGCGGGTGCGCACACCGCGGCCCAAGAACTCGGGGCCGGGGCAGTCGGGGCTCGTCGGCGACGTCATCTGTGACATCAAGCACCACGGTGGACCTGACCAGGCTGTTTACGCCTACGCTCGGGAAGATCTCGACTGGTGGGGGCAACTGCTCGGGCGGGACCTGCCGGACGGCATGTTCGGCGAGAACCTGACGACCGAAGGGCTGAACCTCACCGACGCCGTTGTCGGGGAACGCTGGCGGGTCGGCGAAGAGCTTGTGCTCGAGGCGCGGCTTCCGCGGGTCCCCTGCGTCACGTTCGCCGCGAAAATGGCCGAACCCCGGTGGATCAAGCGATTCACCGAGGTCGGGGTCACGGGCGCCTACCTGCGGGTCATTACTCCGGGCGACGTACGTGCGGGAGACAGGATCGAGGTCCTCACCCGTCCGGCCCACGGCGTGACGATCGCGACGTACTTCCGCGCGGTCACCACGCAGCGCGACCGACTCGCCGAACTGGTGCCGGCTCGGGAGTTTCTAGCGGACGAGACTCTCGACGACCTGGCACGAATCGGTCACTGATCCGCGGTCCAGCTGGGCGTCCACGAGCGGGGACACGCCGAGCATCATCATCGCCGTGTTGTTGGCCGGCACGGACGTTGCGTCGCCGGTCACGGAAGTCGCCGCCGCGCGCTTGGCGAGATTTGCGCGGATCACGATCGTGCCGACGCGCGTGCAGACCTCGCACAGCACCATAAGGATCAGGGCACTGACCCACGCCTGGATCGAGGTGATCTGGTGCTGCTCGCTGAAACGCACGAGGGTGGGGCCGCCGCTGTGCTCGGACCAGATCGCGAATGCGAGCCGCCCGCCCATGCTGAGGATCCACAGACCGGCCGCGACGAATCCGGCGCGAACGAACACCTTGCCCTGCTCAAGCCGCACGTGAGTGGTGAGTCCGCCTGCCACACCCAGCGCGAGGCCCACTGCGGCGAACACGCCGATCACCAGCAGATCGTTGCCACCGGTCGGGATCGGGCTGAGGTACTTGTGCGCGACGAACGCGACGATGCCGAGCGGCAGGAGCACGGTCGTCGCGTCGATGCGGCTCCAGCGGATCTGCCGCAGGACGACGAGGATGAGGACGATGTCGAGGATCCAGTCCGAAGTGGTCATGTCTCGACTATCGCCTGGACCTGCGGGTATGTGATCAAACCGTGGGTCGAACCAAGGTGGAGACGCGGGTGGAGATCCGCGCGGTCCGCGGGTGGAGAAGTCGGCCGGAGGCATGCGCGGCCTCGATGACGAGGGAGCGGGTTCAACGCGTCCGGGGACCGCGGCACGTGCGGGAGCCGGAACCGATCGGGCACCGCAGCCGAGGCGAAGATCGCGACTCACACGGCACTGCAACGGAAGCACCGCAGCAGAAGTGAGGAAAGCGATTCACACGGGCAGCAGCGCAACTCATGCGCGGACCGCGCGACTCATACGGGACCGGCCCGCGCGTGGTCCGCGACTGACCACGGGGATCTCGACCCAGGTAAGGCGGCTCACACGCGACCGCGGCTGACGCACGTACCGACGCTCACACCCGGTCCGCGACTGGCCGCAGGGACCACGACCCAGTTACAACGACTCACATCCGGCCATGGCTGACGCACGTACCGCGGCTCACGCACGGTCCGCGACTGACCGCAGGGACCGCAGCTCACGCAGGATCCGCGACTTATGACGGGTACCGCGACTCGTGCAGAGAGCGCGACTATAACTACTAGCTTGTACCTACTCCCTCGACCCATGCGGGGACAGCGACTTTCACCGGAAACCGCACCTCGTGCAGGTACCGCGCGACTCACACTTGCACCGTGTCGCTTGCGGAGGACCTGCCGGCGCCGCCGCGGCGGAGTGCGCCGGCGACGGCTTCGGCGAGTTCGGGGGCCTCGCCGGGGCGGAGGCCGGCGATGGTCACGCGGATGCCGGGTCCGCTGCGTACGCGGAACCAGGAGCCGGGCGCCACGGCCCAGCCGCGCGCGAGTAGGCCGGTCGCCGCGGCGGTCTCGTCTGGGACGGGGATCCAGACGTTGAGTCCGGTCTCGCCGTGTGCCGTAACACCGCGCCGCGCGAGCTCGCCGATCAGCGCCTCGCGGTTTGCCGCGTACGTCTGAGCGGCCTTGGCCAGCACCGCGTCGTGCTTCGCGTCCGCCAACGCGGCCGCCCACAGGTTCTGCATCACGCCCGAGACACGTCGCGACGTGTGCCGCAGTTGGCCGGCGACGCGGTCGGCCGAGTCTTCGTCCCCGACCAGCACTGCAATACGAAGGTCTGGGCCGTACGCCTTCGACGCCGAGTAAAGATAGGCCCACTGGTGTGTCGCGCCGCAAAGCACCTGCGGTGCCCCAGGGGTCAGATCGGCGCCGTGATCATCGTCGATCGTCAGCACGTCTGGATATGCGGCGAGCTCCGCACGAAGCATCGCCGCACGGCGCGGTGACACGACTGCTCCATACGGGTTCTGCGCCCGCGTCGTCACGATCACCGCGCGGACTCCCGCCGCCAGCGCGGCGCGTAGGTCCACGGGGTCCGGGCCCTCGTCGTCGATGCGCATCGGCTGTGCCGTGATTCCGCGCGCGGCCACGAGATCGAGCAGGTTTCCCCATGCCGGGTCTTCGATCGCGACCTTGTCACCGGGCCTGGTGTGAGTCGCCAGCAAGCGATCGACTCCGTCCAGTGCGCCGAAGACCGGCACCAGCTTCGCCTGTGTCACCAGCTCAGCCACTGTGGCCGACGTCGCGTCAGTTCGATCAGTCGCTCCGTGAAAGCTGTGCGCTTTCGCAGCTCGCACGTCGAAGTTTCGAGCCAGGCGGCGCCTGAGCTGCTCCTCCAACGCGGACTCGGTCGACGCGCCGTACCGGTAATGCGAGACGTCGATGTGGGTGGGCGGGGCCAGCTGCGGCAGCAGGGCTGGATCCGGCTCACCCGAGGTCAGATCCCGCACTCCCTCCGGCATGGCATACGAACGGTTCCGCTCGCTTCGACCGGGGCGGTCACGCACCCGGGTCCCGGCGCGGCCGCGCGTCTCAACCGTGCCCCGATCACGCAGGGCGCGGTATGCCGAGGCGACGGTGTTCGGGTTGACGCCGAGCCGCTCGGCCAGGTCGCGCACCGGCGGCAGCGACTCACCTGGGCTGAGCAGGCCCGCGGTGAGGGCAGCCTCGACCGACGAGGCGATCTCGCTTGCGCCTGCCCCGGCCAGCTTGTAGCGTTCCCACCAGAGAGATTGTTCTGACACAATCAACATTATGTACTAGGACATAACCATGACGCAAGTCTACGCCGCCAAGGAACTGTCCACGCCGACCAGATATCGCGATCGCGCGAGCTACGACACGGCCGCCGTCCACGCTGTACTCGATGAGGCGCTGCACTGCCACGTCGCCTTCGTCCGCGACGGCCGGCCGGTGAGCCTGCCCACGATGCACGCTCGCGAGGGCGAGACGATATACGTGCACGGATCCACCGGTGGACGCTTCGCATTGCTCGACGGCGAGCCGATCTGCGTCACCGTCACGCTGATCGACGCGCTCGTACTGGCCCGATCGTGGATGCACCACTCGGTCGGCTATCGCAGCGTCGTCGCGCACGGGGAGGCGCGCGTCGTGCGGGATCCCGAGGAGCGGCTCGCGGCCATGCGCGCCCTGATCGAGAAGATGCACCCCGGGCGATCCGATGAATCCCGGCCGCCCACGGCCAAGGAGGACGCGGCGACCGCGATCATCGCGCTCAAGCTCGAAGCGGTCTCGCTCAAGAGCCGGGCGGACAATGTCGCGGACGACGAATCCGACCTCGACGGCCCGTTCTGGGCGGGCACGATTCCGGTCTCCGTTCAGCGTGGCCCCGTTCGTCCGGCACCGGACCTCGCGGAGGGTATCCCGATTCCGACAGCGCTGGACTGCAACGGAATCGGCTGAATGATCCGAGGAATACTCCAATCGAGAATCACTCAACGAGATCTGAGCATTCGTCAGAAATAAACACGGCTGTGTCCGCGAGCGAAGACATCGCTCGCGGACACAGCCGGAAGTCTCTTCTCGGCACGCCGGACTCCACCAATCCCCGCGCCGGGGCCGGGCTCAGCCCTGGTTGAAGAACCCGGGGTCCTGGGACGGGTTGTCCGCGCCGTCCACGATCTCCAGGCCCGCCGGGGTCAGCAGGAACACCCGGGCCGCGACACGCTCTATTCCGCCGCGCAGCGAGAAGATCAGGCCGGAGGCGAAGTCCACGATGCGCTTGGCGTCGGACTCTTCCAGGTCGGCGAGGTTCATGATGACGGGAACGCCGGCGCGGAAGTACTCACCGATCACCTTGGCGTCGGTGAAGCTGTGCGGCCGGACGGTGGCGATCCGCTGGCCGATCCCGGCAGCTTCCTCTCCATCCCCGTACCACCGCTCGCCGTCATCGACCGGAACCAGATGCGGGGCCGTGGCCCTGCGGCTCGAAACCATCGAACGCCTCCTCTCTCCACTGCGGCCCGTGTCGAGACGGGTAGCACAATTCACTCAATCGAGTGTCGCAGCCCACGCTACCGGTTTTCCCCGGTGTACGGACCCCGACGCGCCGTCCGCCCTCGCCCAGCGTAGCGGGACGGTGGCAGGCACTGGGAAACGGCAGGGGAGGGCCACGACCTTGCCCCGAGTGGTACCCCGGCTTCCCATCCGCCACACATGCGAACGGGCGGATGTTCATTGAGCAGGGAAGATTTTTTGATTACCGGTCAGTGGACAACCCGTCAGTCGGCAGCAGGATGATTATTCGTTCCCCTTAAAGAAGGACGATCTGAAAAGTTCCGTACCCCCGGGGCGCCGGCGTCGTTTCCCTCTGCGTGGCCCGAGGCGGATCGGATGCGAAAACCAGATCCGGCTCGACGCGGCCACTGCCCTGTTACGCATGCCGCGGTCACGACGGCCGCGACAAGGAGGACTGTTCATGAACGTCAAGAAGATCGCCGCGCTGTCCGGTGTCACCGGCGCCCTGGTCGTCGTGGGCGCCGGTGCGGCCATGGCCGACACCACCGCGCACGGCTTCGCCCAGCACTCTCCGGGCGTCGTGTCCGGCAACACCATCCAGGTTCCGGTCAGTGTTCCGGTCAACGCCTGCGGCAACAGCATCTCGGTGATCGGGCTGCTCGACTCCGCGTTCGGCAACAACTGCCAGAACTACAACTAGTCGGCGCTCCCGCCGCCGGGGCCGGCCGTACGGCTCGGCCCCGGTCACAGGCGCTTCTCCCGGGCCCGGCCACCGCATTCCCATGCACGGTGGCCGGGCTCTGGGTATCCCGGACGGACGAGCTTTCCGATGGTTGTACGACGAGGCGCGAAATCACTCGTCTGCGGTATTCCTGCGATTTGCGGTAACCCCGATCGTCATACCTCGTTTCTGTCATCTGGAAGAGGGCGACTGCCCGAACGATCAACTCAGGGGTTTTGATGCATCACTCGACGAAGCGGCGAGTCGTCCTCGGAATGACCACCGGCGGTCTGCTGATCGGCGGCCTCGGTATGGGCGTCGCTCAGGCCGACACCGCCGCGAGCGGCGGCACGGCCGACTCCCCGGGCATCCTGTCCGGCAATCTGATCCAGATTCCGGTCAGCATCCCGATCAACATCTGCGGCAACAGCATCTCGGTCGTGGGCATCCTCGACTCGGCGTCCGGCAACAGCTGCACGAACGCGGGCTCGACCGGCAGCACGGCCAACGGCGGGGCGAGCCACTCCCCCGGCGTCGGCTCGGGCAACCTGATCCAGATCCCCGTCAGCATCCCGGTCAATGTCTGCGGCAACTCCGTCAGCGGCGCGGGCGTGGGCGACAGCGCCTCGCACAACAACTGCTCGAACGGCTCGGGTTCCGGCTCGGCCGGGAGCAGCGCGAACGGCGGCTCGAGCCACTCGCCCGGCGCCGGCTCGGGCAACACCGTGCAGGTTCCGGTGAGCGTGCCGGTCAACGCGTGCGGCAACGACGTCTCGGTCATCGGCATCCTCGACTCCGTCACCGGCAACAACTGCGGCAACGGTGGCACGCCGACCGTCCCCGGCCACCCGTGCGGCTGCCACCCGACGCCGCCGAGCCACCCCACCCCGCCGGCCACGCCGCCCAAGCACGTCTCGCCGGCGTCGACGCACAAGCACAAGCCGTTCAAGGGTTCCGGCACGCTCGCGGAGACCGGTTCGGGCGCTTCGAAGGTCGTCACGCCGCTCGGCGCGAGCGTGCTCGGCGGCAGCGGCCTGATCCTGCGCAAGCGGGTCTCGACCCTGCGGCACCTGACGCACCGGCACTAGCCGTAACGCGCCCCCCGACGGGTTCGGGGAGAGTGGATGTACCGAAAAGACACCGGATTCCCCGTTCGGATATGTCTTTTCGGTACATCCATTTCCGCTACCACGGCTTTTGTCGGTGGCGGCGTGCACCATGGGGTCATGGACTACTTCGCCGAACCGACTCAGCGCTGGTTGAGCGCCGCCTTCGCGCAGCCCACCGCCGCTCAGCTCGGCGCGTGGGCGGAGATCCAAGCCGGGCACAACGCCCTGGTCGTGGCGCCGACCGGTTCGGGCAAGACGCTGGCCGCGTTCCTCGCCGCGCTGGACCGGCTGGCCTTCGGGCCGCCGCCCGAGGATCCGAAGCTGCGCTGCCGGGTGCTGTATGTGTCGCCGCTCAAGGCGCTGGGTGTGGACGTCGAGCGGAACCTGCGCGCCCCGCTGATCGGGCTGCGCCAGGAGGCGGTGCGCACCGGGCTGCCGGAGCCGGACGTCCGGGTCGCGGTGCGCACCGGGGACACGCCGGCCGACGAGCGCCGCCGCTTCAGCACCAAGCCGCCGGACATCCTGATCACCACCCCCGAGTCGCTGTTCCTGCTGCTCACCTCGCAGGCGCGGGAGGCGCTGCGCGGAATCGAGACGGTGATCGTGGACGAGGTGCACGCGATCGCCGGGACCAAGCGCGGCGCCCATCTCGCGCTCAGTCTGGAGCGGCTCGACCTGCTGCTGAAGGAACCCGCGCAGCGTATCGGCCTCTCGGCGACGGTCCGGCCGCCCGAGCAGGTGGCGAACTGGCTCGGCGGGCCGCGGGCAGCCGTGGTGGTCGCGCCGCCCTCCGCCAAGATCTTCGATCTGAAGGTGGTCGTGCCGGTCGAGGACATGGCGGAGATCGCCTCGCTGGATGACGAGTCCGTGCCCGCCGAGGAGCGCGGCAGGCACCGTTCCTCGATCTGGCCGCACGTGGAGCAGCGTGTCGCGGAGCTGATCGAGCAGCACACGTCGACGCTGGTGTTCGCCAACTCGCGTCGGTTGGCGGAGCGCTTGTGCAACCGGCTGAACGAGATCCGGTGGGCGGAGCTGCATCCGCCGGAGGCGGCGCAGCAGGAGAAGACGCGGCGAGGCCGTGCGCCCGCCGAACTGATGGGCGAGGCGGGGCAGGTCCAGGGCGTGCCGCCGCTGCTCGCGCGGGCGCACCACGGCTCGGTGTCCAAGGAGCAGCGGGCCGAGGTCGAGGAGGCGTTGAAGGCGGGCCTGCTGCCGGCCGTGGTGGCGACATCGAGCCTCGAGCTCGGTATCGACATGGGAGCCGTCGACCTGGTCGTCCAGGTGGAGTCGCCGCCCTCGGTCGCCTCCGGCCTGCAGCGCGTGGGCCGGGCCGGGCACCAGGTGGGCGCGGTCAGCCGTGGCGTGATCTTCCCGAAGTTCCGTGGGGACCTGCTGCAGGCAGCGGTGGTCGCGGAGCGGATGCGCGGAGGCCAGATCGAGTCCGTGCACACCGTGCGCAACCCGCTGGACGTGCTGGCGCAGCAGATCGTGGCCATGGTCGCGGTCGATTCTTGGCAGACGGCTGACTTGTTGACCGCGATCCGCCGGGCCGCGCCCTTCACGACCCTGGCCGAGTCGGTGTTCGAGGCCGTGCTCGACATGCTCGCGGGCCGCTACCCGAGCGATGAGTTCGCCGAGCTGAGGCCGCGGCTGGTCTGGGATCGCGAGGCGGGCCGGGTGGAGGGGCGGCCGGGCGCGCAGCGGCTGGCGGTCACCTCGGGCGGCACGATCCCGGATCGCGGCCTGTACGGCGTCTTCCTGGTCGGGGATCAGAAGCAGGCCAAGCGGGTCGGCGAGCTGGACGAGGAGATGGTGTACGAGTCGCGGGTGGGCGATGTGTTCACCCTCGGCACCAGCTCGTGGCGGATCGAGGAGATCACGCACGACCGGGTGCTTGTCTCGCCCGCGCCCGGCCAGCCGGGCCGGCTGCCGTTCTGGCACGGCGACTCGCTCGGTCGTCCGCTCGAGCTCGGCAGGGCGCTCGGCGCGTTCACCCGCGAGCTCGGCGGCCTCGAACCGCAGCAGGCGCAGGTCAGGCTGCGCGAAGCGGGGCTCGATGAGTGGGCGGCCGGGAACCTGCTTGCGTATTTGACGGAGCAGCGGGAGGCGACGGGTCTGGTCCCGGACGATCGGACGATCGTCGTCGAACGCTTCCACGATGAGCTCGGCGACTGGCGCCTGGTCATCCACTCCCCCTTCGGCGCGCAGGTGCACGCACCGTGGGCGTTGGCGATCGGGGCGCGACTGCGCGCGGTGCACGGCATGGACGCGCAGGTCATGCACGCGGACGACGGCATCGTGCTGCGTGTGCCGGACGCGGACTGGGATGAGGATGCGGCGACGGTACGGCCCGAGGCGGAGCTCGCGCGCTTCGCCGCCGAGGAGATCGAGCAGTTGGTGACGGACGAGGTGGGCGGCTCGGCGCTGTTCGCCGCGCGGTTCCGCGAGTGCGCGGGCCGGGCTCTGCTGCTGCCGCGCCGCAGGCCGAATGCGCGCGTTCCGCTTTGGCAGCAACGACAGCGTGCCGCGCACCTGCTTTCGGTGGCGAGCAAGTTCGCCTCGTTCCCGATCGTGCTCGAGACGGTCCGCGAATGCCTGCAGGACGTGTTCGACCTGCCGGGCCTCGTCGAACTGCTCGGGGACATCGAAGCGCGGCGGGTGCGCATCGTCGAGGTGGAGACGCACGCACCCTCGCCATTCGCGAAATCCCTGCTGTTCGGCTACATCGCGCAGTTCATGTACGAGGGCGACTCGCCGCTGGCCGAGCGCCGTGCCGCCGCGCTCGCCGTGGACCCGTCGTTGCTCGCGGAACTGCTCGGGCAGCCGGAGCTTCGTGATCTGTTCGACAACGAGATCATCGACCAGCTCGAGGCGGAGCTGCAGCACCTCTCGCCGGAGCGGCACGCGCGGGACGCCGAGGACGCGGCCGACCTGCTGCGCCTGCTCGGGCCGATGTCGACCGAGGAGGCGGCCCGACGCGGAATCGCGGAGGAGTGGCTGATCGACCTCGCGCGGACGCGCCGGGCGATCCGGGTGCGCATCGCCGGCGAGGAACGTTGGGCGGCGATCGAGGACGCGGGTCGTTTGCGCGACGCGCTCGGCTGCCCGCTGCCGGTCGGCGTCCCCGAGGCGTTCACCGAGCCGATGGCGGATCCGCTCGGCGACCTCGTGGCCCGATATGCGCGAACCCACGCGCCGTTCACGGTGCAGGACGCGGCGGCGCACTTCGGGCTCGGCGTGGCGGTGCTCAGAGCCGCGCTGGAACGCCTGTCCGCGGAGCAGCGCGTGGTGCGCGGCGGCTTCCGGCCGGACACCTCGGGCGAGCAGTGGTGCGATGCCAGGGTGCTGCGGAGGCTGAGGCGCCGGACCGTTGCAGCGCTACGGGAGCAGGCTGAGCCGGTCGCGCCGACCTCGCTCGCCCGAATGCTGCCCGCGTGGCACGGGGTCATCGCGACAAGCGGCGGCGAGGGCTCGGCCCAGCCGAAGCTGCGCGGCGTGGAGGGAGTGCTCCGCGCGGTTGAACAACTCGCCGGCTATCCGGTCCCGGCGTCGGCGCTGGAGAAGCTGATCCTTCCCGCGCGGGTCGCGGACTACCAGCCCGCGATGCTCGACGAGCTGACCTCGGGCGGCGAGGTGTCGTGGACGGGTGCGGGCGCGCTGGCCGTGGACGACGGCTGGGTTTCGCTGGCTCCGGCGGCGATCGCGCCCGCCGTACTGCCGGAACCGCTGCCGATGGACAGCTTCGGCGAGCTGCATCGCAGGATCCTCACGGAGCTCGCGGGAGAGAACGCGCTGTTCTTCCGCGGTCTGATGTCGCGTCTCGACGAGCAGGGCATCGAAACGACTCCGGACCGCGTACTCGACGCGCTGTGGGAGTTGCTCTGGGCGGGACATCTCAGCAACGACACGCTCGCTCCGATGCGGGCGCTGCTCGGTGCGGGTAAGACCGCGCATCGCGCGAAGCGGCCGACACCGCGGGGAAGGTACGCCTCGCTCCGGCTCTCCGCTCCGTTGCCCGGCGCCGAGCAGTCCCTGACCACGGTCCAAGCGGCGCGCGCCGCCGGACGCTGGTCTCGGGTACGTCGCCTCACAACGATTCCCGGTGATGCCGCCGCCAATGGCGCCGCGTCGAGCCTCTCCCCCGCCCAACTCGCCCAGCTGGCCCAGATTCAGGCGGAGGTGCTGCTGGACCGCTACGGTCTCGTCACCCGAGGCTCGGTCGGTGCCGAACGCGGCGGTGTCGGTGCGCTGGGGAACTTCTCCGCGGCGTACCGGGTGCTGTCAGCGTTCGAGGAAGTGGGGCGGGTGCGGCGCGGCTACTTCGTGGACGGGCTCGGTGCCGCGCAGTTCGCGGCGGACGGCGTCGTGGACCGGCTGCGCTCGGAACCGAGCGGCTTCGGCGGCCGCAAGGAGCAGCCCGCGACGATCGTGCTCGCCGCGACCGATCCGGCGAACGCGTATGGCGCGGCTGTCGATTGGCCGCACCGACGAGAGTCGGCAGCCGAGGGCGGTGCGGCGCCCGCTCAGCCGGCGAAGCTCGGCCATCGTCCGGGCCGGAAGGCGGGCGCACTCGTCGTGCTGCACGACGGGCAACTCGCCTGGTACGTCGAACGCGGCGGGCGCACGGTCCTGACCTTCCATCAGGATCAGGAGGTGCTTGAGGCGTCGGCCCGCGCGCTGGCCGACGCGGTGCGTTCGGGGCGGGTCGGTGCGCTGACGGTCGGCGCGGTCGACGGCGTGCCGGTGTTGTCGGCTGAGGGCGGACCACGCATCGGCGGACGGGACGGAGCCGCCGGTCCGGCGGCGCTGCTCGTGCAGGCCGGATTCTCGCTGACACCGCAGGGGTTGCGATTGCGCGGATAGCCGAGCCGGGCGCGGACCTGGGACACCCGTCAAGCGGCAACCGTCAGCCGCCAGCGCGTCGGCCGTCAATCGCCGGCCGCATGCCGTCGGCCGCTAGCGCGTCGTCCGTCGTCCGTCAGCCGTCAGCCGTCAGCCGTCAGCCGTCAGCCGTCAGCCGTCAGCCGTCAGCCGTCAGCCGAGGGCGAGCTTGCCGGCGACGCTCACTATGAGAAGGGAGACCACACCGAAGAAGACCTTGCGAATGAATACCGAACCCCGTGTCGTGGCCAGCGCCGTACCGATGAGGGCGCCGCTGAGATTACACAAGGCCATCACGATCGCCAGTCCCCAGGCGACGGATCCGCCCGGGGCGAAGACGATCAGCGCACCGAGGTTCGTGGCGCAGTTGACCACCTTCGAGACCGCCGAGGCGCGGACGAACTCGAAGCCCACCGCGCCGACGAGAAAGAAGATGAGCAACGAGCCGGTGCCGGGCCCGGCGATGCCGTCCCAGAAGCCGATGACGAGGCCGCCCGCAGCCATGACGGCGATGCGTAGCGGCTGGCCGTCGTCGCCGAAGCGCAGCGACTCGACCACACCCAGGGTCTTGTTGAGCCACAAATAAATACCGATCGCGACCATCGCCACCAGGACGATCGTGTCCAGCACCGTCGCGGGCATCAGGCTCGCGGCGCGCGCCCCGGCGAGTGAGCCGAGCAGAGCGACCGCGGCCATCGGCGCCGTCTCGCGCCAGTCGACCCGGGTGCGCCGCAGATAACGACCCGCGGCCGTGCTTGTGCCGACGATGGAGGCGACCTTGTTGGTGCCCAGCGCAAGGACCGGCGTACGCGGCATCAGGAACAGCAGGGCGGGCAGTTGGATCAGCCCGCCTCCGCCGACCATCGCGTCCACACAGCCCGCGACGAGCGCCGCGGCGCAGACGAAGACGATGCCGAACAGGCCGAGGTGGGCGAACAGGGCGCCGTGCACGAAAGCTGTCTCCCCCCGGGCGGTCTCCAGGTCTCCAATGGTCGCGGCCCGCAGTAGCGGCGAGCGGCCCGGCGCGCGGGCGCGCACACGACCTCGGATTCAACCACATCCGGGGAAACGGCAAACAGGGAGGGCGGTTCGGTGCGGGGCGGTCAGAACTGGCCGGGCGCGGCGCGGCGGACGGTCCAGGCGGCCGGGCCGGTGTCCGGCTCGGCCAGCACGCAGCGGAGGCGGTAGAGCGCGGGTTCGCCGAAGCGGCCGACGGAGGCGCTCACCAGCCAGTGCACCTCGCCGGGCTCCGACCAGCAGCCGAGCAGGTCGTGCACGATGAACAGAAGGCCCTGGTGCAGGAAGTAGACCGGCCCGTCGGCACCTTGGAGCACCTCGCAGTACCCCTCGTCGCCGGCCGTGCCCGAGTCCGGCAGCTCCTGGGTCATCTCGACCGCCATCCTTACCACCGATGCCTTTCCGCGCTGGTAACTCTCCGACCTGTCCCGACCTGCCCTGTGTCCGGCGCCGCCGGCGAACGCGAGCTTCCCCGACGTGCGACGACGTGGGGATGCGTCCGAGCCCGTGGACACCCACGCCGTCGCCGTCCCCGCGTCCGCCGGCGGCGGCTTGTTCGAATCTTTGTTCGAACGGCACCACTCTAGCGGGCTCGGGCGGCGACCGCCAAGCCTTAGCCGAATTCCCACTCGTTCGAGTGGGACTCGCCCGGAATCGGCCATCCCACCTGCACTTTCACAGAGTTATCGATTCGTTACCGACTGCCATGACAACCGTGCGGGCCCCTGGCTGGTCCTACTCGATGGATCGCACCGCCACGGCGCAACGCGATCGGCCCGGGCGCGCGACGATTCGAGGAAACCCGGCTCCGATCGGTGGGGAGAACCGGCCGTGGTCTGCCCAGCCGCCTCGGGAGAGCGGCGGGGGGAGCGGGTCTTGACGGGACCCGCTGGGGTGGGGAGTACGGCGGCCGCGCGCCGTGGGGGCACGCGGCCGCCGTCACCATGCCCGGAAGGAAACGCCGAGAGGCGACCGGCGGCGATTTGCCGGGCCACCACAAGACCAGTCACCACAAGACCACGAGTAGCTGCACCGTGAGCAATTGCACCGTGAGCAGCTGTGCGAGGCGGAAGGCTGCGAGCGGCGTGCGAGGCAGACAGCCGCCAGCCGCATGCGCGACGGGGAACCGCGAGCTGCGCACGAGACGACCGAAGAGCATGAGCAGCGTCCGAGGCCACAAGGCTGCGGGCAGTGCACGCGACCAAAACCGCGAGTCGAGCTCGGGACGAAGCCGCAGGCGGAGCGCAGGACCAAAAACGCTAGCAGAGCGCGGGACGAAGCTGCAGGCGGAGCGCGGGACCAAAAACGCTAGAGCAGAGCTGGGGACGAAGCCGCAGGCAGAGCGCAGGACCAAAAACGCTAGAGCAGAACGCGCGACCGAAAACGCGAGCAGAACGCGGGACTAAACCGCGGGCAGTGCACACGACCAAAATCGCGAGGCAGCGTCCGAGCACAAAACCGCGAGCAGAGCGCGGGACTGAGCCGCGGGAGAGCGCGGGATCGCGAGTCCGTGCGGGGCGGGAGATGGTCAGTGGCCATGCGCGGCTGGAGGCTGAACGTGCTGAGCGGGCGGGGGGATCGAGAGCGTGCGGGTGGCGGGCTCAGGGGGCTGCGGATGAGCGGAGAGTGAGCGCGCTGCTCCATCCGGTTGCCTTCGGCATGGCGGGCTCGACTCACCTCCCTAATACTCGAAAGCGTGCCAGGACTCACAGTCGTCCCCCGGATGCTGCCCCGACTACCCGTCACCCGACCCGTCCTGGTCGCACCGCCGCTGCTGCATCTGCACGCGGCCGGGCCGCGGACGCCGCAGGTGACCGAGCCGGTGTCGGTGCTGCTGCCGTTGCGGCACGAGCCTTCCGTGGCGCTGGCTGCGGTGCGGGCGGCGGTGGCGCAGCGCAACGTGGCCCGGCTCGACGTCGTGGTGCTGGACGTCGGGTGCACGGAGGCGACTTATCGTGCACTGAATCGCGAGTACGGGGATGATCCGCGGATCCGGCTGCTGGACACGGCGTGTGTGCCGAACGGCTGGTCGCGCACGTCGCACCGCGGCCAGCAACTCGCTGTCGGAGCACGCGGGCGGATACTCTTCTTCGCCGATCCGGCCGCGCCGCTCGGGCCGTACGCGGCGGCCGCCGGGGCGAGCCTGTTGCGGCGTCAGAAGCTCGACCTGCTGGTTCTCGATGCGGGCGGGTCGCGGCGGACGGGGCGTTTCGCCGTTGCCGCGGACACGGAGGCGTACTGGCGGATCGGCGGTCACCGGGCCGCGGCGCGCGATGCGCATCCGCTCGCGCTGCTTCGTGCGATGCGCAAGGCACACGCGTCGACCGGCCTGGCCGACGGGCGACGCGTCATCCCGGCGGATACCCGCGCGCACGCCGAGGATCTGCCGCCCGAGCCGCGCGAGCAGTACTTCCAGCGTCGCGGCGAGCACGGGGACGCCACCTTCGGCTCGCTCAGCACGTCCGCGCGACGCGTGCTCGCGGCGCTCTGGGCGACAGGGGCCGACCTGGCCGGGCTCGGCGCGCACCCGTCGCCTGAGGACGACGAGGACCCGCAGCACACCATGTTCGGGGAGGACTCCATGTACGGGGAAGACACCATGTTCGGGGCGGACGACTGGCGACCCTAGCCACGGCACCGCGCAACGCACGCTGCCAGGCGCGGAAGACACCATGTTCGGCGACCCTAGCCACGGCACCGCGCCACGCACGCTGTCGGGCGGGGAAGACACCATGGTCGGGGCGGACGACTAGCGACGGCATCGCGCCACGTACGCTGTCGGGCATGGCAAGGATCATCGTCGTCGGCTCGGGCGTGGCCGGACTCGCGGCCGCGGCGCGCATGGCGACCGGCGCCAACGACGTCACCTTGATCGAACGCAACGGCTCCCCCGGCGGCTCGCTCATCTGGGCCACGCCCGACACCCTCACCCTCCCCGCTGTCCTGCGCGATCTGTTCGTGAAGACAGGGGGCCGCAAGGCGAGCGCGGCCGGGAAGTTGGAGGAGGTCGTCGACCTTCGTCCGATCGATCCGGTGCGCACGTACCGCTTCCCGGACGGATCCAGCCTCGACCTCCCGAACGCCGCTCGTGGGGCCTCGAAGGACGCGTTCGACGCCGCGTTCGGGCACGGTGCGGGCGACGCGTGGCTGCGCGTCGTGGACCACGGGAACCGTGCCTGGAGCGCCGTCCGGCCGACGCTGGTCGAGGTTCCGGACGCCGGGCGTCGCGACCTCTGGCGCCTGTTCAGCTCCTCCGCCGCACGTCGTGCCCTCGCGCCACGCCGGACGCTGCGTCAGATCGGCGAGGCCGCGGGCGTTCGCGATCCGCGGATGATGCGCGTTCTGGACGAATACGCGCAGGCCGCGGGTGCCGCGCCCGAAACCGCGCCGTCCGTGATCGCGATCCGGCCGTACATCGAGCAGACGTTCGGCGCGTGGCGGATCGTCGGCGGTCTGCCCGAACTCGCCACGGCGCTGTACGAACGCTGCCTCAAGCGCGGCGTCAGCTTCCGATTCGACACCGAGGTCACGTCCATCGCCGCAGGTAGCGTGACGTTGGCGGACGGCGAGCGGCTGTCGGCGGACGTGATCGTCGCGGCAGTGGATGCGCATGTGTTGGCGCGGCTCACGGGAACCGTCAAGGGAAGCAAGGCGGCTCCCGCCGACTACTCGCCCTCGATCCTCAGCATCAGGCTGGAAAGCCGGAATGCGACCGAGACGACCCCGGCGACCGAGACGACCGAGCGCGCCTATGAGACGGTGCTTTTCGGCGAGGGGGACGAGCAGCCGACGATCCGGCTCCGCGTCGCTCCCGAGCGGCCGAATGAGTGGATCGCGTACGCCGATGTGGCCCTAAGTATGACAAGCCAGGACGCGGAGGAGCTGAAGAGCGCCATCGCGAAGCGGCTCGGGATCGCGGCCGAATCCCTCACCGTGCGCGAGGTCTTCACTCCGGGGGATCGGGAGCGGCTGACCAGCACTCCGGGCGGGTCACTGCACGGCCCGGCGATCAGCTCTCTGAACAGTGCGATTCTGCGCTCGCCGACCGTTCAGCCGATCAAGGGCCTGCTGCACGTCGGCCCGAGTGCGCGGCCGGGGCCCGGCATCGCGTTCGCCGCGCTGTCCGCGTGGAACGCCGCGGAGGTGCTTAAGCCGACGCGGGTGTGAACCGCGTTTGACTCACGCAGCCGGGTTCAGTGAGTCACGCAGCCGGGTTCAGGTTCCGGTAGACCTCGAGCGTCGCCGTGGACGTGTTCAGGGTGATGAAGTGCAGACCGGGCACGCCCTCGGCGAGCAGCCGCTCGCACATCCGGGTGCAGTGGTCGATGCCGATGGCGCGCACGGCCGCCTTGTCGTCGGCGACGGCGTGGATTCGCTCGCCGACGGCCGCCGGGAACTTGCCGCCGCTGAGCGTGACCATGCGCTCGATCTGCGCCGCGCGGGTGATCGGCATGATGCCCGCGATGACCGGAGTCTCGCAGCCGGCCTCCGCGAGCCGGTCGCGCAGCCGCAGGTAGTCGTCGACCTCGAAGAACATCTGGGTGATCGCGAAGTCCGCGCCCGCGCGGCACTTGGCGACGAAGTTGCGGATCTCGGCGTCCCAGTCGGCCGAGCGCGGGTGCTTCTCCGGGAAGGCGGCGACGCCCACGCAGAAGTCCCCGGATTCCTTCACCAGCCGCACGAGCTCGGCGGCGTACTTCAGGCCGTCGGAGCGCGGCACCCAGTCGCCCGAGGGGTTGCCCGGCGGGTCTCCGCGCAGTGCGAGGACGTTGCGCACGCCCGCGTCCGCGTACCGGCCGATGATCTGACGCAGCTCGGCGACGGAGTGGTTCACGGCGGTGAGGTGGCCCAACGGGGTCAGCGTCGTCTCGGTCGCCACGCGCTCGGCCTCGCTCGCCGTGCCCTCACGGTTCGAGCCGCCCGCGCCGTACGTGATCGACACGAAGTCCGGGCCCACGCCCTCGACCCGGCGCAACGCCTTCCACAGGCTGCGCTCCTGCTCCTCGTTCTTCGGTGGGAAGAACTCGAAGGACATGGTCGGCGCACCGGCGGCGAGCAGTTCGCGTACGGTGACGGCCCGGTCGGGGCGGACGCTGGGAAGTCCGAGTGCCATGTAAGGAGCGTAGTCGCGGGCCGGGTTGTGTCGAGTACATGTCCGACTGCCGAGACACGAACGTCCATCCGCCAACCTGCGCGGTTGGCTTCCCCGGTGAACTTCCACAGTCGGTCGAAACCGTCCGCACCGAATGGCTTAGGGTCGAAGCGTGACCGAAACCTCCGCATCCCCGCTCGACCGGCGTGACCTGCGCGTACGGGTGTCCCGCGCGTTGACCGAGTTCCTGGACCGGCAGGAGCTGGTGCTCCGGCAGATCTCCGCGGATCTGCTGGAACCCGCCGTCGCGCTGCGCGAGTTCCTGGACGGCGGAAAGCGGATGCGGCCCGCGTTCTGCTATTGGGGCTGGCGGGCGGCAGGCGGCGGCGCGGCGGCGGACGGGGCGCTGGATCACGCGGCGCTCGTGGCGGCCGCCTCGCTCGAACTGCTGCAGGCTTCGGCGCTGATCCACGACGACTACATGGACGGTTCGGACACGCGCCGCGGCAAGCCGGCCGTGCACAAGCGGTTCGAGGCGCTGCACACGGCGGGCGGTTGGGAGGGCACCGGCGCGCGGTTCGGCGCCGCGGCCGCGATCCTGCTCGGCGACATCACGCTGACCTGGTGCGACGAGATGTACACCCGTTCCGGCTTCGACGCGGCTCGGATCCACGCGGCACGGCCGATCTTCGATCTGATGCGCTCTGAGGTGATGGCGGGTCAGTATCTCGACGTAGTCGCGCAGAGCCGCGGGCTGAGCGTGGCCACGCCGCAGGAGATCCTGGAGCGCGCCGAGACCGTGATCCGTTACAAGTCGGCGAAGTACACGATCGAGCGCCCGCTGCAGTTCGGTGCCGCTCTGGCTACCGGCAACGGCGACGAATCCGGTCCGATCAACGCGGCCTTGTCGGCGTACGGTCTGCCGCTCGGCGAGGCCTTCCAGCTGCGCGACGACGTCCTCGGCGTGTTCGGGGACCCGGCGACGACGGGCAAGCCGGCGGGCGACGACCTGCGCGAGGGCAAGCAGACCGTTCTGGTCGCGCTGGCCGCCGCACAGGCCGACACGACGCAGTTGAAGCTGTTGCGCGAAGGCCTGGGTGACGCGGCGTTGGACGCGGCCGGGGTCGCGGCGCTGCAGGAGGTCATCGTCGAGACCGGCGCGCTGGCCGCCGTCGAGCTGCGGATCGAGCAGCGGACCGGGCTGGCGTTGGCCGCGCTGGAGCGCGCGTCGGTCGAGCCGGAGGCGCGCACGGTGCTCGCGGAGCTGGCCATCGCCGCCACAGCCCGCCAGGTCTGAGGCGCAGGGCGTAACCCGTTTGCCGTAGTAATCTCATGAACGAATCCGCAGCGAAGCCGGTGTGAGTCCGGCGCTGTCCCGCAACTGTGACGTCCGGCCCCTCGGGGCCGACGAAGCCAGGTCGCCTGCGGATTCTGACGACTCAGACGACCCGTGGGCATGGTCGGTCCGTCCTCGGCGGCCGGCTCTGCCCGCCCGCTTGCGAAGGACAAGTCCCATGCGTCTGCCCCGGTTCACCGCGGCCACGACCGCCCTGCCACTGCTGGCCCTCGGCCTGACGGCCTGCTCGAGTTCGGCGGCTCCCGCGAGCTCGGCCGCGGCGTCCACGACCGAGCCGCGCCGCATCGTCTCGCTCTCCCCCACCGCCACCGAAGACCTGTTCGCGATCGGCGCGGGCAGCCGGGTCGTGGCCGTGGACAAGGATTCCGACTATCCGGCGAGCGCGCCGAAGACGACGCTCGACCCGATCACTCCGAACGTCGAGGCGATCCTCAAGTACAACCCCGACCTCGTCGTCGCGTCGCAGGATTCGAACGGCCTGGTTGCCGCGCTCAAAAAGGTAGGTGTGGCGACGCTGATCGAGCCAGCGGCTAACACATTGAACGACGCGTACACCCAGATGGAGCAGCTCGGCAGGGCCACCGGCCATGTGAGCAGCGCCGATTCGACCGTCGCCACGATGAAGAGCGAGATCGGCACCGCCGTCGCGCAGGCCGGATCGAAGCACGCGGACTTGTCGTACTACTGGGAGCTCGACACGACCTACTACTCGGCGAGCTCCTCGACCTTCATCGGCCAGATCGTCGGGTTGTTCGGGCTGAAGAACATCGCGGACAAGGTGAGCAAGGCGGCCGACGGCGGATATCCGCAGCTGTCGAGCGAATACATCGCCCAGTCCTCGCCGAGCCTCGTCTTCCTGGCCGACACGAAGTGCTGCGGCGCGAACGCGGCGAGCGTGGCTGCGCGGCCGGGCTGGTCGGGCATCGAGGCCGTGAAGGTGGACGACGTCGTGAGTCTCGACGATGACGTCGCCTCGCGCTGGGGGCCGCGGCTCCCACAGCTCGTCGAGGCGATCGCGGCGGCGGTCGAGAAGGCGCCGGCGAAGTAATGAGCCGCACCGTCCGGGCGTTGCTGGCCGCGGTGGTCTTCGTGATCGCCGCGGCCCTGCTCGGCGCACTGGTCGGGGCCGCGGATCTGAACCCCTGGGGCATTGTGGCGACGCTGCTCGACCGGATACCCCTGGTGCACCTGGACACCGGGCTCACTCCGCTGGAGCAGAACATCCTGCTGCAGATCCGGCTGCCGCGCGTGGTGCTGGCGCTGCTGGTCGGCGGGCTGCTGGCGATCGCCGGAGCCGGATACCAGGGCGTGTTCCGCAATCCGCTCGTCGACGCCGGCATGCTGGGGTCGAGCGCGGGAGCGGGGCTGACGGCCACGATCGCGATCGTCTTCCTCGGCGGATTCGGCGGGCTTGGCGGCTCCGTGGTGCCGGTCGCGGCATTCGCCGGTTCGCTGGCCGGAGTGGCGGTGTCCTGGTTCGCCTCGGGCGGCCGCGAGACGACGACACTGCTGCTGTCGGGCGTGGCCGTCGGGATGTTCCTGACCGCCGCGCAGGCCTATCTGATGCAGCGGGAATCGCAGGACCTGCAACAGGTCTACGCGTGGATGCTCGGGTCGATGGCGGCGGCGTCGTGGACGCAGGTGACCGAGGCGCTGCCGTACGCCGCCGTCAGCATCCTGATCCTGTTGGTGCACAGCCGACGGCTCGACGTGCTGGCACTCGGCGACGACGAGGCGCGCAGTCTCGGCCTGAACGCGGGTCGCACACGGTTGATCGTGATCGCCGCCGCGTCGCTGGCCGCGGCCACGGCCGTCGCCGTGAGCGGGCTGATCGGCTTCGTCGGGATTGTGGTGCCGCACGTGGCGCGGCGGCTCGGCGGACCGTCGTACGCACTGGCGGTGCCGCTGTCGCTGCTGATCGGCGCCGGATTCCTAGGGCTGGCGGACACCGTGGCGCGCACGGCGCTCAGCCCGGCCGAGCTGCCGATCGGCGTGGTGACGGCCGTCGTCGGCGCACCGGTGTTCGTGGTGATCCTGCGGCGCAGCCAGGCGGTGCGCGAGTGAGCGCACTACGGGCAGTCGACGTGCGGGTCGTGCTGAACGGCGGCGCCGTGCCGGTGGACGGGGTGTCGTTGCGGGTCGAGACCGGCGGTTGGCTCGGCGTGATCGGACCGAACGGCGCGGGCAAGTCCACCCTGCTCAAGGCGCTGGCCGGGCTGCTTCCGTATCAGGGCACGGTGACGCTTGATCCGGCACCGGACGGGCGGAAGCGACGTGACCTGGCCCGAGCACTCGCATACGTGGCACAACAACCGACCCTGCCGCCAGACGTTTCAGTACACGAATATGTGCTGCTCGGGCGCACGCCCTACCTCGGCTATCTGGGCAATCCCGGCCGCCATGACCGGGAGATCGCGGACGAGGCGTTGACCAGACTCGAACTCGAATCCCTGGCACGCCGACGGCTCGGCACCTTGTCCGGCGGTGAACGCCAGCGGGTGGCCTTGGCTCGGGCGCTGGCCCAGCAGCCGCGGATCCTGCTGCTCGACGAGCCGACCTCCGCGCTGGATCTCGGGCATCAGCAGCAGGTACTCGAACTGGTGGACCGGCTGCGGCTGGACGATAGGCTGACCGTGATCAGCACGCTGCACGATCTGACCGCCGCCGCCCAGTACGCCGACCGGCTCGTGCTGCTGGACCGGGGGCGGGTCGCTGCGGCCGGATTACCCGCCGAAGTGCTCAGCGTGTCGCGGATCCGAGAGGTTTACCGCGCCCTAGTATCAGTGACCACTGATACGTCCGGCAGGCCGGTGCTGAACCCGGTGCGGCCCCTCGACGGCCTGCGCCCATGCCGACGCGACGTCGACTCTGTGTGACGAATCCGGGCCGCTGAATTCGTGATCAACCTGGGCAAGCGGGTCAGGGGGTGAACACGAGCCGTAAGGACAGTGATTCCGAGCGACAACTTTCCGCGAAGGGGTCGCCAACCGCCTTCGAGACATGAATAATCCTCTTCGAGACTCCAACGTCCCCCCGTACGGAGGGGTCTCAACTTAGAGACTCCTGTCGCCGGGACCCCGGTTCCGCGCGGAGGAGTCTCCCCCGAGGTACGCGGCGCCCCTCCCCCCGTGGGGCTCCTCCGTACCGTTGCGACGCCCCATCCGTCCCCCCGTGCGGATCCGGCGTCGTCGGCGCCGGAACCGCCCCCGCCGTCCGTGCGGTCTTCGGACCCGGACGGCGGAACCTTCGGCGCCTCGCGGAGAGTCCTCGACAACTCTCCGCCGCGAGGCCTGTCGTCCCCCCGTGCGGCAGGCCTCGCTCCCATTTCCCCGGCCGTCCGCGGCGTGATCCAGCTCGCAGGGCGTTCTCGTCGCAGTGACGATAAAGGGTGCTTATGATGGAGCCATGGCGCAACTGAGAATCGCACTGGCCCAGATCAACCCGACCGTGGGCGATCTGACGGGCAACGCGGCGTTGGTGCTCGAGGCGGCGCGCGAGGCGTCGGCGGCGGGCGCGCAGCTGCTCGCGGCGCCGGAGCAGGCGCTGACCGGCTACCCCATCGAGGACCTGGCGCTGCGCGGCTCGTTCGTCCGGGCCTCCCGGGCGGCCCTGGAGGAGCTGGGCCGGCGGCTGGCCGACGAGGGCCTGGGCGAGCTGGTCGTCGTGGTCGGCTACCTCGACGAGACCGATTGGGTGCCGCGCGCGGGCTTCCCGGCCGGTTCGCCGCAGAACGCGGCGGCCGTGCTGCACCGGGGCGAGGTGCTGATCCGCTCGGCCAAACACCACCTGCCCAACTACGGGGTCTTCGACGAGTACCGGTACTTCGTGCCGGGCGACGAGCTGCCAGTGGTGCGGATCGGCGGCGTGGACACGGCCGTCGCGATCTGCGAGGACCTGTGGCAGGACCGTGGCACGCCCGCGGCGGCGGCCGAGTCGGGTGCCGGCCTGATGCTGTCGATCAATGCTTCGCCGTACGAGCTGGCCAAGGACGATGAGCGCTACGAGCTTATGCGCCGCCGCGCGATCGAGACCGGCTGCGCGGTCGTGTACGTCAACCAGGTCGGTGGCCAGGACGAGTTGGTGTTCGACGGCGACTCGCTGGTGGTCGCGAAGGACGGCGCCCTGATCGCGCGGGCCGGCAAGTTCGTCGAGGAACTGTTCGTAGTCGACCTCGACCTGCCGGAGTCGGATCTGCCCGTCGAGGACACGATCGCGTCCAACGGCATGACGATCCGTCGCGTCGTGGCCAGTGCGGACCCGCTGCCCGCGCCCCCGGCGCCGCGAGTCGAGCCGGTGATCGAGGAGCAGCCGAGCGAACTCGAGGAGATCTATCGGGCGCTGGTCCTCGGCCTGCGCGACTACGTGCGCAAGAACGGCTTCAGGACGGTGCTGTTCGGCCTGTCCGGCGGGATCGACTCGGCGCTCGTCGCGGCCATCGCGGTGGACGCGGTCGGCGCGGAGAACGCGTATGCGGTGTCCATGCCGAGCGCCTACTCCTCCGAGCACTCGAAGAGCGACGCCGCGGACCTGGCACAGCGCACCGGCCTGCACTTCGAGACCGTCGCGGCGGCGCCGATGGTCGACGCGTACCTCAAGACGATCGCCGACAGCGGCACCGCGATCACCGGCGTCGCCGACGAGAATCTGCAGGCACGCGTGCGTGGCACGATCCTGATGGCGCTGTCGAACCAGCGCGGCCATCTCGTGCTGGCGACGGGAAACAAGAGCGAGCTGTCGGTCGGCTACGCGACGCTTTACGACGCCGGCTCGATCGGCGGCTTCTCCCCGATCAAGGACGTCCCCAAGACGCTGGTCTGGCAACTCGCGCGGTGGCGCAACGCCGCGGCCGAGCAGCGCGGTGAGACGCCGCCGATCCCGGTGAGCTCGATTGAGAAGGAGCCGAGCGCGGAACTGCGGCCGGACCAGAAGGACTCCGACTCGCTGCCCGACTACGCGCTGCTCGACGGGATCCTGGACCTGTACGTCAAGGGCGACAAGGGGATCGAGGAGATCGTCGCGGCTGGCTACGACCCGGCGCTCGTCGAGCGGATCATCCGCCTGACCGACCAGGCCGAGTACAAGCGCCGCCAGTACCCGCCGGGCACGAAGATCTCGCCGAAGGCCTTCGGCCGCGACCGTCGGCTGCCGATCACCAACCGGTACAAGCAGAAGGCGGACGGGGCCGCGGACAAGACACAGCGGGACGAGAAGTGAGATTTGGGGCTGGGGAGAGCTGAGGTCGGCGAGGTGTGGGGGCTCTTCGAGGGCCCGGCCGGGCCGGCCCTCGCTCAGGCGCTAGCGCGCGTCGTCTGACGGTTCGTCACGCTTGCGCCAGCGGTCCGCGACGATGGTGGACACCACGCCCCGCTCCCAGCACAGCATGCAGCCGTGCAGGATCGTGGAGTTCTGGCGTGGCACCTTCCGACTGCCGAGGCAAGCCGGGCACTCGACGATGAACCTGCCACTGGTGGGCCGGTCGTGCTTCATGTGCGGGACTCCTTCCCTCCCGTCCCTACCGCTCGGGGGACCTGACGACCTGTAGGTCGGTGCCCGCCACCCGGTTCGCTCGTGGATCCACGGCGATCCGCGGGCGATTCAGGTCCCTTGGCGGCCTTAGTTCTGATAGTTTCGCTCAGAGAGCCTGTTGGCAACTGCGTTTGGCAATTGCCAACGACAAGTTCACCTGGCATGTACCCCGTGCATGTTCGTTCGTATCGCGCACTGCCCGGATGCCGTGTAACAGTCCGCATGGATCTTCCACGGGAGGTGGGCCGCATGCCTGAGTTCGCGGGCGCGATGCTGCTCCGCTGGGAACTCGGCAATGCCCTGCGACGTATGCGCGATGAACGGGGCATGACCATCGCCGAGGTCACGAGCGCGATGAAGGATCGCTACGGCTCGAGCTTCTCGGCCACCAAGCTGAGCCGGATGGAGACGGCGCGGCGCACCGTGATCCCGCGCGACGTCCACGATCTCTGCCTGATCTACGGGGTGCCGGACGAGGAGCGCGAGAGACTCGTCGAACTGGCGGTGCAGGCCCACGAGGGCGAGACACCGGTCACCGACGAGCAGGTGCGCGGCTATCTCTGGTACGCGACACTCGAGGAGGTCGCCTCCAGCATCCGCGAGTACACGACGATGTTCGTCCCCGGCCTGCTGCAGACTCCCGGCTACGCGCGCGTCGTGGAGAATCTGCAGTTCATCGCACCCGACTACTACAGCCCGTACTCAGAGATCGAGGACGTCCCGCGCAACGCCGACGATCGGGTGAAGCTTCGCCTGAAACGCCAGGAACTCCTGGAGCGCGAGAACGGCGCGCATCTTCATGTACTGATCGACGAGAGCGTGCTCAGGCGGCAGCTTCCCGATCGGGAGATCATGCGCGAGCAACTCAGACATCTCGTCAGTATGTCACAACGGCCGAATATCACGATACAGGTGATTTCGTTCGAGGCCGGACTCTATCCGGGCTCCGAGACCTCGTACTGGTCGATCCTCGACTTCCCCGACGGCCGCAATCGGCCCCCGACCACGATCTACATGGAAACGGCCAACGGGGCGCAGATCATCGAGCGCGACGCCGACGTGTCCAGGATGTCCGCCGCGTTCGAAGCGCTCACCCGTCTGGCCCTCGACGCGACCGCGACGCGCGAAATCCTCGACGCCTCATTGGCCCGATTGGCTTGACAGATGAAATAATATGTCGCGCGTGACTTTAAAATACGACGCCGACGCACAGGCGGACCAGTCATCACTCGACTGGCGTAAATCAAGCCTTTGTCCCAATAATGCGACGTGTGTCGAGGTGGCGGCGCTGCCTGATGGTGGGCGCGCCGTGCGGGACGGCAAGAACCCGGCAGGTCCGTCCCTGGCATTCGGCGCCACCGCGTGGTCCGAGTTCCTGGCGGCGGCGCGTGCGGGGAAGTTCGACGGCGGTCGCTAAGCGCGCTGACGTGAGACGGGAGGGGTTCGGCCGACCGAACCCCTCCCGTCTCACGTTTCGGACCTAGGAACACAATCGCATTGAGTGCTCGGCGAGCGGGCATACGGAAGTCAGGGTGGCTGCCGTACTCATCCAGGCCGATTGTGAGGTGTGCCTGAATGGACACCACGCGTCACATAGATCTTCATTGGCGCAAGCCGAGCACGTGTCCGAACGGAGCGTCATGCGTCGAGATCGCCGCGCTGCCCGGCGGCGGCGCAGCGATTCGGGACGGAAAGAATCGACAGGGTTCTGTGATCAAATTCGACGCCCCCGAGTGGGCGGCCTTCCTCGCCGCGGCGAAGGCGGGCGAGTTCGATTCGCCTTCGCCGGATCGAGATCAAGCGGGCTGACCCTCCGTCACCGGCGGCGCAGGGTGCGGCGGCGACGGGTGGGGCGGCCTGGGGGGCGGGTGCGGGCGCGCAGGGGACGGATGGGACGCAGGGCGCTCATCGGCGGGCGCCTTGCAGCAGGTCGTCGACCAGGCCGATGCAGTACTCCTCCGTCACCTCGAAGGCGGGGAAGAGCTTGCAGACGAACAGCATGGTGGACGTGAGCATGATCGTCGCGCGTTCGACGTTGAGGTCGGCGCGCAGTTCGCCTCTGGCGATGGCGTTGCGCAGCACGATGCGGTATTGCTCGCGGCGCGGTTCTATGACGGTTTCCTGGTAGCGGCACATCAGCTGGGGGTTGCCCGCCAGGGTCTGCAGCAGCACCGCGAATGCCGTGCCCTCGTGCGTGTGCATGACGTTCGAGCGCATCTGCTTGAGCAGGTCGATCAGCTGCTCGCGGACCGTTTCGCCTTCGGGGGCGTGGCGGGCGGTGCTGTGGAAGGTGCGCTGCAGGGTGGCGATGACCAGGGCCTCCTTGTTGGCCCACCTGCGATAGATCGCGGCCTTGCCGACGCCCGCCTTCGCGGCGATCATCTCCATCGACAGCAGGTCGTACGTGACGCCCTGGCCCAGCAGGCCGATTACGGCGTCGAGGATGGCGTCCTCGACGTGCTCGCTGCGCGGGCGGCCGGGGCGACGTGCGGCCCGGGGCGGGGCCACAGCCACGTCGGCGACCTCGGCAGCGCCGACCGCGGGAGGGGACACTGGGGCGACTGGGGCGACCTCGGCGGGGCCCACGGCGGCAGGGGCCGCTGCGGGCGCCGCTGCGGCGGGGGCCACTGCGGGCGCCACAGCGCCAGGATCGGCAGGGTCTATGGCGGACGCAGGGCCTTTGGCGGACACAGCGTCTATGGCGGCTACAGGGGCGGCGGCGTCCGCGGGGCTCGTGCCGCCGCCCGTCTTCGTGCGAAGCGCCATCGGATCAGGCCGCCACGCTCTCGGCCTGGGCCGCCGCGTCGACGGGGCCGGCGGCCTGGGTGACCTTCTTCGGCAGCCACAGCGCGACGACGATCGCGGCGAAGACCATGATGACCGCGCCGGTCAGGGTCGTGACGTGCATGGCGTGGACAAACGACTCGTTGGCGGGCTGCAGCAGGCCGGCGGCCCGCGTGTTGCCCTGCGATACGGCGACGCCGACGGCCTGCTGGGTCGCCTCGATCGAGCCGCTGACGTAGTGCGACTGAGCGGCCGTCAGGTGCGAGTTCGGGATCGCGTTCACCAACGGCTGCATCCGGCTGCGGTACGCCGTCGTCAGGATCGTGCCGAGCACCGCGACGCCGAGGGCGCCGCCGAGCTGACGGACCGTGTTGTTGACCGACGAGCCGACTCCCGCGATCTGCCGGGGCAGCGCCGCCATGACGGTCGTCGTCGCCGGGGGCATCACGTTCGCCATCGCCGCGCCCTGGAAGAACGCGATCAGCAGGTAGATCCACATCGCCGAACTCTGCGTCACGAACTGGTAGCAGGCCATGGCGATCGCGATGGCCAGCAGTCCGCTGACGGCGACCGCGCGCGGGCCGAAGCGCTTGACCATGTTCGAGGACAGCGGCGAGAAGATCACCATTGCTGCGGCGAACGGGAGCATGAAGACGCCGGACTTCAGCGGCGTGTAACCGCGCACCGACTGCAGATAGAACGAGAAGAAGAACATCCCGCCCATCATCGCGAAGAAGGTCAGCGCGACCGAGATCACCGCGGCGGAGAACATGCGGTTGGCGAACAGCCGCACGTCCAGTGCGGGATGGCTGGTGTGCAGCTCCCAGAGTACGAAGCCGACGAGCAGCAGCAGGCCGCCGCCGATCGAGCCCCACACACTCACGGCGCCCCAGTCGCCGGTGTCGCCCGCATGAATGATGCCGTAGACGAAGATCACCAGGCCGGCCATCTCCAGCAGCACGCCGATCGGGTCGAGCCTGCCGGGATTCGGGTTCTTCGACTCGGGCAGCAGGATCAGCATCACGATGAACGCGATCACGGTGATCGGGACGTTGATCAGGAAGACCGAGCCCCACCAGAAGCTGTTGAGCAGCGCGCCGCCGACGATCGGGCCGATGGCGATCGCGAGACCGACCGAGCCCGACCAGATGCCGATCGCCTTGGGCTGCTCGTGCCGCGGGAAGACGTTGGCGATGATCGCCAGCGTGGACGGCATGATCGCGGCGCCGGAGAAGCCCATCGCGGCACGCGCGGCGATCAGCTCGGTCGGGCTCTGCGCGTACGCGGTGAGCAGCGAGGAGAGGCCGAACAGCACCATGCCCAGCATCAGGATCCGCTTGCGGCCGAGCCGGTCGGCGAGCAGGCCCCAGGTGAAAAGCAGCCCGGCGAAGATCAGGGTGTAGGAGTTGATCGCCCATTCCAGGTCCGACTGGCTGGCGCCGAGGCCCTTGGGCTTCGGCTCGGACATGGTCTTGAGGGCGACGTTCAGGACGGTGTTGTCGAGGACGACCACGAGCAGCGAGAAGACCAGTCCGGTGAGGATGATCCACCGGCGCGGATGGCCTGTGTGCTCCTGGTGTTCGACGGCGCGGGCGTCACTCACGGCGGTACCCCTCCCAAGGCCCAAGGCGTCCCGGTGATTACGATCCGGGACCGTTCCGTTTCTCCGGCGAGAGTACTCCCGGCAATTCCGATACGCAACCGTTCCGTATCGTAGGGAAGCCTGTGAAAACAGCGGCGCCGCGACCCCGGGGAGGGCAGTCGCGGCGCGCGGGGTGACGGTGCGTCAGCCTGGGTCAGTCGGCCGAATCAATCAGCCGGGTCAGTCGGCCAGCGGGACGGACCGCAGGCGGGCGGAGAGCGAGCGGGCCATGGCCCCCGCCGCGGCGGCGTCCGGGGCCGCGGTGAGCGCGCGGACGACGACGATTCGGCGGGCTCCGGCGTCGAGCACCTCGTCGAGGTTCCGCTCGTCGACGCCGCCGATCGCGAACCAGGGCGGCACGCCGTCGGCTCCGGGCGGGGCCACGCGCGCGGCGTGCCGCACCAGGCCGAGGCCCGGCGCTGGACGGCCGGGCTTCGTCGGGGTGGGCCAGCACGGGCCGACGGCGAAGTAGCCGGTCTCCGGGTCCGCAGCGGCGGCCTCGACCTCCGCCTCGGCGTGCGTGGACCGTCCGATCAGCGTCTCCTGGCCGACGATCCGGCGCGCGATCCCGACCGGCAGGTCGTCCTGGCCGAGGTGCAGGATCGGGGCGCCGGATCCGTACGCCACGTCGGCGCGGTCGTTGACGGCGAACAGCTTGCCGTGCCGCTCACAGGCGGCCGCGAACACCGCGAGCAATTCCAGCTCGCGCGCGGCCTCGAGCGCCTTGTGCCGCAACTGGACGACGTCCACGCCGCCCGCCAGCACCGCGTCGAGGAATGCCGGGAGGTCGTCGCGGTCGAGCCGTCCATCCGTGCAGAGGTAGAGGCGCGCGTCGGCGATGCGGGCGCGGGAGTCGGCCACCCTAGAACCCCAAGGCCTGCGCGCGGCGGCGTACCTCGGTGCCGCGGTTCTCCTGCAGGGCCTGGACCGGCGTGCCGGGAAGAGTGTCGTCGGCGGTGAACATCCAGCGCAGCGCCTCCTCATCCGTGTACTTGCTGTCGGCCAGAAGAGTGAGCGTGCCGGGAAGCCCCTTGAGCACCTGATCATCGGAGATGAATGCGGCCGGCACCGACAGGACGTTGCGCTCACCGCGCCTGACCGCCACCACCTGGCGGTCCTTCACGAGTTGCCGCGCCTTCGTGATGGGAAGGTGCATGCGCTCGGCCAGGTCGGGCAGGGTGAGCCAGTCGGTGATCAGCGAATCGAGTTCTGCAGGGGTAGTCACCCTCATACTCTGCCACGCCGCGGCCGGGGAGTTGCGTCCGTGCGTCGGAATCAAGACAGCTGGGGAACCGCCAATCGTGTCCGTTCGTTTACCACACTCTCAGTCTTAGGCCGTAGGGTGTGCGGCTATGACGGATAACACCACGACCACGGGCGGGTCGGACGCAGAGTCGGAGACCGAGTCGGAGACCGAGTTCGTCTCCGTGGGTTCCGCGCAGGAAGCGGAGGCCGCTGTGCCCGAGGAGCTCATCGAGATCGACGACGACGGTGCCGACGACGAGGATGACGTCCCGGGAACGGGCACGGTCAGCGGCGGTTTCGGCTTCGCCGGCCTGGCCCTGGCCATCGTCTCGCTGACCACCAACTGGACCAGCGGCATCCAGGTCTCGCACGCGCAGTACGTCCAGCAGGTGCACGAGACCAGCTCGGCCTCCGCGCAGGTCGCGCTGAACATGTACGAGAACGGCTGGCACACCCAGGCGTGGTGGGCACTGGCCTTCGCGCTCGGCGGCGTGCTGTTCGGCGCGGGCGCCCTGCTCTCGCCGAGCATCCTGCTGAGCGGCCGCACGCCGGGCTGGGCGAGGGCGGGCGCGACCGCGGCCGTCATCATCGGCCTGATCGCGGCGCTGCTGGCCGTGCTGACCCTGGTCGGCGTCATCGGCGGGCACATCGTCGCGCCGACCACCGCCGGCTGAGCCAGACCCGAGGGCACGCTCTACCCACAGCATCCAGCCCCCCTGCCGGGACCGCCGCGCGGTCCCGGCTAAGCTGTTTCCCGGATACATTTCAATAATCACCACACGGGAGCCCCCACGACGCGGGGGCTGAGAGGGAGACGGCCTCGGTCTCCGACCGTTCGAACCTGGCCGTGCGCCGCCGCTCGGGCGCGCCGGTGGAGGGAGCGGGCAGTGTCACCTGTCTTGGCACATGCGCACGGCCGCGACTGCGCCGTGCTCGGCGGCGGACTGATCGGTCTGGCGATCGCCTGGCGTGCGGCGCTCGGCGGGCTCAGCGTCCATCTCGCGGATCCGGAACCGGGCGTCGGCGCGTCCACGGCGGCGGCCGGGATGCTCGCGCCGGTCACCGAGGCGCATTACGGCGAGGAACGGCTGCTCGAGCTCAATCTGCGCTCGGCACGCCGGTATCCCGAGTTCGTGGCCGAGTTGGAGCGGGCCTCGGGCCTGCCGACCGGCTACGACACGCACGGGACGCTGGCCGTGGCCTTCGACCGCGACGATCGGGCCGTGCTCGCGGAAACCGCCGCGTACCACCGAAAACTCGATCTTGAATCGACGCCGCTGACCGGCCGCGAGGCCCGCGCGCTGGAGCCGATGCTCGCAACCGGGGTCCAGGCGGGGCTGCTCGTCGAGCGCGACTACCAGGTGGACAACCGGCTGTTGCACTCGGCTCTGCTGGCGGCGGCTATCCGCGCAGGCGTGCGGATCCACCGATCCCGCGCCGCGCTCATCGTCGAGAACGGTCGAGCGCGTGGCCTGCGCCTCGAATCCGGCGAGACGCTGACGGCCGATCAGGTCGTACTCGCCGCCGGATGCTGGTCCTCCGAGATACCAGGGCTGCCGCCCGACGTACTCCCCCGCGTGCGGCCGATCCGCGGGCAGATCCTGCGCCTCGCGATGGGCACGCCGCCGACGCTCACGCGCACGGTCCGCGCGATGGTCCGCGGCCGTTACGTCTACCTCGTCCCCCGCGCGCACGGCGAGCTCGTCATCGGTGCGACGACGGACGAACTCGGCTTCGACACGTCCGTCACCTCGGGTGGCGTCTACGAGCTCTTACGGGACGCGCACGAGGTCGTGCCGGGCATCACCGAACTCCCGCTCGTCGAATCGCGAACCGGGTTGCGTCCCGGGTCCCCGGATAACGCCCCGCTGCTCGGCGAGACCGTGCTGCCGTGCCTGATCGCCGCGACCGGGCACTACCGCAACGGCGTGCTGCTGACGCCGATCACCGCCGACGCGATCGCCGCCCTGCTGATCGACGGCGCGTTGCCCGAGTACGCCGCGCCCTTCAGCCCTGAGCGCTTCGGAGGCCTTTCATGAACCCGATCACCGTGACCGTCAACGGCGAGGCCCAGCGGATCCCCGCCGACGAACCGCTCTCCGAGTTGATCACGCGGCGGACGAACGCCCGCTCCGGGGTCGCCGTCGCGGTGAACGGCGAGGTCGTGCCGAGAACCGCCTGGCCCGCGCACGTGCTCGAAGACGGCGCCAGGATCGAGATCCTCACCGCGGTCCAGGGAGGCTGACATGACGGGACAGAAAGCCGCGCGGACAGGCGCTCAGACGGCCGCTCAGGCAGCCGCACAAGGACTGGAGATCGCCGACCGCTCCTACGATTCCCGGCTCATCATGGGCACCGGGGGCGCGCCGAGCCTGGAGATCCTGCGGGAGGCGCTGATCGCCTCCGGCACCCGGCTGACGACCGTCGCCATGCGCCGCGTCGCCGCCGGAAGCCGCGGCTCGATCCTGGATCTGCTGACCGAGCTCAAGATCGACATCCTGCCGAACACCGCGGGCTGCCTCACCGCGGGCGACGCCGTGCTCACGGCGCGGCTGGCCCGCGAGGCGCTCGGCACCTCGTGGGTCAAGCTCGAGGTCATCGCGGACGAGCTCACGCTGCTGCCCGACCCGATCGAACTGGTCGACGCGGCCCGCACACTGGTCGACGACGGCTTCACGGTGCTGCCGTACACGAACGACGACCCGGTGCTCGCGCGCAAGCTCGAGGACGTCGGCTGCGCGGCCGTGATGCCGCTCGGGGCGCCGATCGGCTCCGGCCTCGGCATCCGCAACCCGCACAACATCGAACTCATCGTGGCCGCCGCGGGGGTTCCGGTGATCCTCGACGCGGGCATCGGCTCGGCCTCCGACGCGGCGCTGGCCATGGAACTGGGCTGTGCGGGTGTACTGCTTGCCTCTGCCGTCACCCGATCGCAGCAACCCGCGTTGATGGCGGCGGCGATGCGCGACGCGGTGGCCGCCGGGCACGCCTGCCGAGCGGCCGGCCGCATCCCCGTTCGCCGTTTCGCGCTCGCTTCGAGTCCTTCCCGTGACGAATCGCCTGCGTTTTAACCGTTTTGGGACGTGACTCGTACGGTCTAGTAACCCCTGGTGCGCCTACACTCGATGACCGTGAGCACCGCGACCGTCAACCTGCCGCCCGAGGACCTCAGGCCCGGGCAGATCGTCGACGGCCGGTACCGGGTCGAGGCGCGCCTGGCGCAGGGCGGCATGGCCACGGTCTACCGGGCGTTCGACGACCGGCTCGACCGCCTTGTCGCGCTGAAGGTGATAGAGGCCGGGCTGGCCCGCCGCCCCGAGTACGTCGCCCGGTTCATCCGCGAGGCGAAGTCCTGCGCGAAGCTGAACCACCCGAACATCGTCGCGGTCTACGACCAGTCCGCGATAAGGCAGGCGCCGGCCGGCTACGGCGCCGCGAACCAGGGCACGCTGGCGTATCTGGCCATGGAGTACGTGCCCGGCAGCACGCTGCGGCAGGTGCTCGGGCGGCGCGGCCGGCTGACGCCGCGTCAGGCACTGCAGGTGCTCGACGCGATGCTCGCCGGACTCGGCGCCGCGCATCGGGCCGGGATTGTGCACCGCGACGTCAAACCGGAGAACGTGCTGATCAACGACGCGGTGCTGGCGCAGTCGCACTCGTACGCGGCGGCGCTGAAGGTGACCGACTTCGGCCTGGCCCGCTCGGTGGCCGGAAGCGCGGACGGCACGCTCGGCGGCAGCCTGCCGGGCGGCGGGCTGATAGGGACCGCGTCGTACCTGGCGCCGGAACTGGTCCGCTTCGGCACCTGCGACCAGCGTTCCGACGTGTACTCCGCCGGGATCGTGCTCTTCGAACTGCTGACGGGGCGCAAGCCGTTCATCGCGGCCACGCCGGTCCAGGTGGCGCAGATGCACGCGACGGACCGGGTGCCCGCGCCGTCCTCGCTGCTGCCCGGGCTCGATCCGGCGATCGACGCGCTGGTGTCCCGCGCGACGGCCCGGGAACCCGACCAGCGACCCGCGGACGCGAACGGCCTGCGCACGGAACTGCGCGCGGCCTATGCGAACCTGCCTGACGCCGCGTTGGATTTCGGCGGCCCGACGGCGACGGAGACCACCCAGCAGCTGCACAATGACGCGGTCGGATCGACGCGGGCGGACGTGGCGCCGACCCGCGTGGACCTGGCCGATCAGCCTCCCGCGGGCACGAAGGCCCGTCCGCAGACCCCGCTCCCCCCGATCCTGCCCCGCCGCGATCCCGACGAGCCGTACCGGATCGCGGACGAGAACGGCAAGCGGCGCAGCCTCCGCGGCCTGGTCGTCTTCCTGGTGATAGTGGTACTGGCGGCGGTCATCGGCTTCGGCGCCTGGTTCTGGGGCAGCACGCACTACCAGTCGATGCCCGACCTGACCGGCCTCGCGAAGACCCAGGCCGAGCAGGCGCTGAACAGCGACGGCCTGAAGTACACCGTGAAGCAGGCCCCGAGCACGACGGTGGGCTCGGGCGAGGTGATCTCCACGGATCCCGGCTCGGGCAGTCCGGTCTCGGACGGCAGCACCGTGACGCTGACCGTCTCGAGCGGCCCGGCGCAGGTGAACGTGCCGAACGTGACCGGGTTGACGCAGTCGGACGCCACCAGCCAGCTCAAGTCCGCCGGCTTCGCCGTCGCGGTGGCCACCCCGACCCAGTTCTCGAGCAGCGTGGCCGCCGGGGACGTGGTCGCCTACACCCCCAGCGGCACGCAGACTCAGGGCACGACGATAACGCTGACGATCTCCGGGGGCTCCGGTCAGACCACCGTGCCGGACGTGACCGGGAAGAACATCACCGACGCCACCAACGAGCTGCAGCAGGACGGCTTCAAGGTGGTCACCCACCACGTCACGCTGGTGTTCAACACGGTCGTCAACCAGAGCCCGAGCGGGGGCGACAGCACCACGCCGGGCGGCACCGTCACGCTCTACTACTGAGGTCCTCGTACTACTGAGGCACTCCGCTACCGGGTCCTGCGCTACCGAGCCCTGCCGCTGAGCACGGAAATGCCACTGGTGACCCACGATCCGGGGTTCTTGACCGGCGTGCCCTTGCGATAGCCGCCGAAGATCAGTCCGAGCACGATGATGATCAAGATCAGCCAGAAGAGGGCCCAGAGCGCGTTGAAGCCGCGACGGCGCGGCCGCTCGTCCCGCTCACGCCGTGTTCGCAATCGGGGGATTCTCAAGCCTGGCAAGGGTATTCGCTCCTTCTGGCAGTGGATACTCATAGCACTGATGGACAGGTTAGAGTCAAGGGGCGGTGGTCGTGGTGGCGGTTGTATCTCGGTGGCGTAAGCGAATAGTCGTGGGTGCCGTGTCGCTGGTCGTGGTGGCGGGCCTGGCCCTGCTGGGATCCGCCATCCACCTTCTACCCCAACTGCGCAATCCATTCTCCGAGCAGACGACGGAGCGTTCCGGGCCCGTGCTGCTCCAGTCGATCGTCGAGCTGTCCAAGTACGAGGCCGCCGAGGGCAACTTCCAGGTCGTCGTCGACATCTCCTCGGGCGGCTCGCTGCTGCCGAGCTTCCTCGAGGGCAGCGACACGCTGTTCATCGGCATCGGCACCGACAACGCGTACGTGGACTTCTCCGCCCTCAAGGGCAGCGCGGTGCAGGTCTCCGCGGACCGGCTGTCGGCGACGATCACGCTGCCGCCGGCCAAGCTCGACCCGGCGCAGCTCAACGTGCAGCAGTCCTACGTCTTCGCGCAGCAGCAGGGGCTCTTCACCCGGGTGAACAGCTTCCTGAGCGGCAACCCGAACTCGCAGCAGGCGGTCTACGAGCTCGCGCAGAAGCAGATCGAGGGCGCGGCGGCGAAGAGCGCGCTGATCACGGACGCGGAACGCAACACGCGGACGATGCTGACCAGTCTGCTGCAGTCGCTGGGATTCAAGAACATCACGGTCAAGTACACGTCGTGAACCGCACCGTGATCTGACGTCCGGTCAGTCCTCCTGGTAGGAGTAGCGCTGCTCGTGCCAGGGGTCGCCGGTGTTGTGGTAGCCGCGCTCCTCCCAGAAGCCGCGCCGGTCCGCGGTCAGGTACTCGATCGCGCGCACCCACTTCGGGCCCTTCCAGGCGTAGAGGTGCGGGACGACCAGGCGCAGCGGGAAGCCGTGGTCCGGCGTGAGCTCCACGCCGCCGCGGTGGGTCGCCAGGATCGTCGCGTCGGCGGCGAGGTCCTCGATGCGCAGGTTGGCCGAGTAGCCGTACTCGGCCCAGATCATCGCGTGCGTGGCCTCGGGCGCGGGCGGAGCGAGTTCGAGGATCGTGCGCGCGAGCACGCCGCTCCAGCTGTTGCCGACGAGGCTGAACTTGGTGACACAGTGCATGTCGCCGCTGACCTCGGCCGTGGGCAGCGCGTGGAACTCGCCGTAGTCCCAGCTTTGCTTCGTCCCGTCGACCGTGGCGCCGTAGACCTGCAGATCCCAGCGCTCCGGCTTGAACCGGGGCACCGGACCGTAGTGCAGGACCGGCCACTGGGTCTGCGCACGCTGTCCGGGCGGCAGCTGCTCCGCTTCCCCCGGCGACTCGTGAGAACCCACCATGGCTTCTATCGTCCCAGACCCGGGGGTGTGCTTCCGACCACAATCGGCCGTCCCGTGCTTGCGCGTCCCGGATCGTCCGGGTTAGCTTAGGTTTACCTAACCGTAGCCCCGAGGAGTCCCGTCCATGTACGCCTGTGTCTGCTTCAGCATCACCGAAGAGGAGATACACGACGAGATCTCGGCGGGCGCGCGCACGCAGGAGGAGCTCGGCGAGCGCTGCGGTGCCGGGACCAGCTGCGGGACCTGCGTGGAGCGCCTCGGCTGCCTGATCGAGGAGGCCCGCCGGCGCCCCTGCGTGGAACACGCCCTCAAGGCCTGCCCGTCCGTGTGCGACGCCGCAGCCCGGGTCGGCGAAGTGCTCGCCGGGGACGCGCTCGCCGCCTGAGCGTTCGGCGCTTTCGGCACGACGCGGCGATTGACGCGGTGATTCGAGCCGGCGTGGCCCGGATTCGCCCCGTGCGCGTGAAAGACTACCTGCCGTCATCACCCCACCACGGCACGGAAGTGATCAGTCGATGCAGGGCCACAAAGATGTCATCGCGATCCTCAACGAGCAGCTGACGGCCGAGCTCACGGCCATCAACCAGTACTGGTTGCACTACAAGCTGCAGGAGAACAACGGCTGGGTGAAGCTCGCCAAGCACACCCGGCGCGAGTCGATCGAGGAGATGCAGCACGCCGACCGGCTCGCCGAGCGCATCATCTTCCTCGAGGGGCTGCCGAACTTCCAGAAGCTGCAGCCGCTGCGCATCGGGCAGACCGTCACCGAGATGTTCGAGTGCGACATGAAGGTGGAAGTCGAGGCGGTGGAGCGGCTGCGCCGCGGGATCAAGCTGATGCGCGACAAGGACGACGTGACCTCCGCGAACATCTTCGAGGACATCCTCGAGGACGAGGAGGAGCACATCGACTACCTCGAGACGCAGCTGGACCTGGTCAAGAAGCTCGGCGAGCCGCTCTACCTGGCGCAGCTGGTGCAGCAGCCCGAGCACGAAGACTGAGCCGACCGAACCGCCGCCGTCCCGCCGCACGCGTGAGCCGCGGCGGCCGGCGGTTCGGCTCAGCCACCGGGTTCGGTTCCGCCGCCGGACTCAGTCCAGCCACCGGACTCAGTTCCGCCACTGCTCGTGCGCGCTGCTCGGCAGGAAGGTGGTCAGCCCGCGCACCAGGATGTCGAGGCCGAGCTCGAAGCGGTCGTACAACGGCGAGTCGGGGTCGCCGGAATCGCCGACCATCACCCGGGCCAGCGCCGTCACGTTCGGGAACTCCTCCTTGGGCAGCGACTCCAGATAGTCGCCGACCTCGCTCATCGCCTCTGAGGTCTGCGTCGGCGTGGAGTCGGGATACCGCTCCTGCCAGGTGAAGCCCTCGATCGCCGAGGCCACCAGGTACTGGCCGATCAGGTCGCCCGCGTACGCCGCGACGTAGTCCGGCATGCCGTGCGCGCGCAGCAGTTTGAGCATCGCCTCGACGTTGCGCAGCCCGTTGGGGCCGAAGGGGATGCGGCCCAGCATCGCCTTCGCGATATCGCGGTGCGAGAGCAGCACCTGGTAGCTCGACCGCAGCATGGATTTGAGCTGCTCCTGCCAGCCGAGCACGTCCGGCGCGATCTCCCGCACCTCGACCGCGCTCTCCGCCATGATCTCGTCGACGATCAGGTCCATCAGCTGGTCCTTGTTCGCCACGTACGCGTAGAGCGACGCGGCCCCGGTGCCGAACTCCTGGGCGACGCGGCGCATCGAGACGGCGTCGAAGCCCTCCTCGTCGATCACCCGGATGGCGGCCGCCACGATGGCCTCCCGGCTCAGCACGGGCTTGTCCGCGCGGATGCGGCGCGGCCCCGGCTCGCGGGACCAGGGCGGCGGCGGAATGGGCGGGATCACCCCGGCGCGGCCCGCCGAGACCCGGGACGCGGCCGCGCGCAGGTCCCCGGCCCGCGCCGCCGCGTTCGAACGATCTCCGGCCGACCCCTCGTGCCCGTACGCCATTCCGTCTCCTTCTGGCTGGCCTGCGGCCCCTACCGTACCGCCGCACGAACAGCGTACGCAATACGAACAACGTTCTTGACGCGAACGCCGTTCGAGCGTAGAACAGTGTTCCAACGGCTAGTACAGCGTTCGCAAGCAACAAACACTGTTCGTTCCCAGGGAGGGATTCCGATGAGCACCACCGTTGACCGAGAGCCGCCGAGTACCGGCTCGAGTCCCGAGTCCGACGGCGGGTCCAACCCGGCCAGGAGCACGCGCCTGCAGACGGCCGTGCTGCTGACCGTGCTCGGCGCCGACGTCATGGACCTGCTCGACTCGACGATCGTCAACGTGGGCGCACCCTCGATCGCCCGCGAACTGCACGCCACCACGACCCAGCTGCAGTGGATCATCGCCGGGTACACGCTGGCGATGGCGGTCGCGCTGATCACCGGCGGCCGGCTCGGCGACCTCTTCGGCCGCCGCCGGATGTTCCTCGGCGGCATCGGCGCGTTCACGCTGATGTCCGGGATCGCCAGCGCCTCGATAGACCCGCAGATGCTGGTCACCGCGCGCGTCCTGCAGGGCCTCGCGGCCGCGCTGATGCTGCCGCAGGGACTCGCGATCATCCGCTCGGTCTTCCCGGCCGACAAGGCGGGCGCCGCGATGGGCATCTTCGGCCCGGTGATGGGCGTGGCCGCGACCGTCGGACCGATCATCGGCGGCGCGCTCGTGCAGGCGAACCTGTTCGGCTCGGAGTGGCGGTCGATCTTCTGGGTGAACGTGCCGGTCGGTCTGATCGCCTTCGGCTACGCCTGGCGCGTGGTGCCCAAGGACAAGCCGCACGGCCCTGACGCACCGACCCTCGACGTGACCGGAGCGGTGCTCTCCGGTCTCGGCATGCTGCTGCTCGTCTACCCGCTCATCCAGGGCCGGGAGCAGGGCTGGCCGGTGTACATGTTCGTACTCATGGCCGCGTCAGTGCCGGTATTCGCGCTCTTCGGCCTGCAGCAGCGCATGCGCACGCGCCAAGGACGCACTCCGCTGGTGACGCTCTCGCTGTTCCGCAAGCCGGCCTTCGTCGGCGGTCAGATCTTCGGAGTCTTCTTCTTCTGCGCGCTCGGCGGCCTCTTCCTCGTGCTGATCCTGCACCTGCAGCTCGCGCTGGGCTACACCTCGCTGCACGCCGGTCTGACGAGCCTTCCGTTCTCCCTCGCCGTCTCCATCGGCGCGGGCCTCGGCGGCGCACTGCTCGCACCGAAGTTCGGTCGCCGCGTGCTGCACGGCGGCGTGGTCCTGATGGCGATCGGCATGGCAGGCGTGGCGCTCAGCGTCGAACACTGGGGTCTGCACCTGACGAGTTGGGAGCTCGCACCCGCCTACACGTTGTGCGGCCTCGGCTTCGGCCTCCTGATCGCCAGTTACTTCGGCATCGTGATCAGCGCCATCGACGACCACGAAACCGGCTCGGCGGGCGGTCTGATGAACGCACTCCAGCAGCTCGGCAACACCCTCGGCTCGGCCCTGTTCGGCACGCTCTACTTCAACGGCCTCGCGGACGGCCACAGCTCGGTCTCCTCGGCCGCCACGACGCTCGCCTGGTGCACCGTCGTCCTCGTGCTCTGCGTCCCGCTCGGCTTCCTGATGCCGAAGCGCATCAAGCCCTCGGCCCTCGAAGCGCACTGACACCGCACTTTCCAGCTGCGGACCATTCGTTCGAGGCCTGCATCCGGGATGTCGACGCCGTCCTGGCGGCACGCGATGTGGAGCGGCGGTATTGATTGCGGGCACCCCACCCGACTGTCCTTCGAAAGCTCGCGCGCGCTGCCCGGCGGCTCGGTGGAGATCGTCTACTCGATGCGCGGATAGGGCCGATTCCGGTGACTTGGGCGCGAAGCAAGGCGGCGCCGGGGCAAATCCCCCGGCGCCGCATCACTGAGTCAGCCTTCGGCATCGCCGAAACGGCCTCGGCCTACTTTTGGGCCGGGGCCGCCTCCTTCTCCTCCTGCTTCGCGTCGTCCGCGGTCACGAACTCGGCGGCGGCCTCGGTGCCGGCCATGCGGAAGCGAAGCGCCTCCCACAGCGGGCCGGGGATCACGTGGATGCCGTAGTGCGTGCGGTGGTGGTTCGCGCAGAGCACCTCCAGGTTGCCGGGCGACTCGGCCCACTTCTGGAAGTCCTCGTCGTTGTCGAAGTGCAGGCCGAGCGACTGCTGGATCTTCTTCGGGTCCACCTCGTTGATCTGGGAGAACTCGATGAAGGTGTGGTGCAGTTCGGGCTCGCCGCCGCAGAGTTCGTCGGCGATGATGCACTTCCACAGGCCCTGACGCTTCAGCCGCGCCTTGGCCTGCTCGAACAGGTGGTAGTGCGGGTCGTCCTCGCGCGGCGAGTGGTCGGGCACATGGGTCTCGATGTGCACGGTCATCATCTGGTCGTGCGCGGCCGTCACCGGGCCCGAGGCCACGTCGTGCACGTGCGTGTGCGCGTCGGCGGCGAGGGCGCCGCTGAGCGGCGCGTAGGTGCGCTGCGGCGGCACCGGGTCGTGCGTGTGCGCGTGCTCCGCCTTCGGCTCGGCCTTGTCAGTGTCCTTCGCAGCGGCCTTCTCGACAGGCTTGTCAGCTGTCTTCTTCGCGGCCGTCTTCTTGGCCGGGGCCTCCGCCGTCTTGCTCGCGGCGGCCTTCTTGGCGGCGGGCTTCGCGACCGCCGCCGGCTTCTTCGCGGCGGCCTTCTTCGCCGGGGCGTGTTCGTGCTCAGACTCGGTGGAGTGCGAGTGCTTCTCCGCGTACGCCTCAGCGGCCTTTCGCTTGGCCGCCTCCTCGCGCTCCTTCTCCTCGTCGTCGCCGAAGATCTTCTTGAAAATGCCCATGGCCGCCCCCTGGGGTCGTTGATGGATGCTTCGTGTCGCGCACGAAGGTAGCCCTCGCCCCAGGGGTCTATCAACAGCCTCAAACAGTCGAAAATCAGCTCAGTACGCCGCAGTTCATACGGAATCTGCGACGGCTTGAGCCGCCGTCACCACCGACTTCTCCGTTACATCCAGATGCGTGATGGCTCGCAGGGTTCTGGGACCCTTCGGACCGATCAGTACGCCTTTCTCTCTCACCCGGTTGACTACACCGGGTGCGTCTCCGGGTACGTCGATGAGCACGATGTTCGTCTCCGGCTCAACCACCGTCAGCCCGCGCTCGCGCAGACCCTCGGCGAGCAGCCTCGCGTTGGCGTGGTCCTCGGCCATCCGCTCGATGTGGTGTTCGAGGGCGTACAGTCCGGCCGCGGCGAGCATTCCGGCCTGCCGCCAGCCGCCGCCGAGACGGTGTCGCAGCACCTTGGCCTGCTCGCGCTGCTCCTGGGACAGCAGCAGCACCGAGCCGACCGGCGCGCCGAGTCCCTTGGACAGGCAGACGGAGAGCGTGTCGGCGATCTGTCCGTAGTCCGCGAGCGGGGTGCGCGTCGCGACGTGCGCGTTCCACAGCCGGGCGCCGTCGATGTGCACGGCCACGCCGCGCGCGTCGGCCAGGGCCCTGATCTGCCGCAGCGTCTCGATCGGATAGATGGAGCCGCCGCCGCGGTTGTGCGTGTTCTCCAGTTCGACGACCTTGGTGCCGACCACGTAGGGGCCGTGCGGGCGGATGAGCCGGTCCAGCTCCTCGGCCGTCAGCAGGCCGCGCTCGGTCAGCGTGGTGCGCGTCTGGACCCCGGCGTGCCAGGCCAGGCCCGCGTCCTCGTGCGCGACGATGTGCGCGTCGGCGTCGCAGACCACTTCCTCGCCGGGCGCGGCATGCATCCGCAGGCCGATGTGGTTGGCCATGACGCCGGTCGGCACGAACAGGGCCGTGGTCAGTCGCGAGTCCGGGCCGCCGAACAGTTCGAGCGCGCGGGCCTCGAGCGCGGCGACCGACGGGTCCTCGCCGTAGACGTCGTCGCCGACCTCGGCGTCGAGCATGGCCGCGCGCATCGCGGGGGTGGGCTTGGTGACGGTGTCGCTGCGCAGGTCGATCGGGGCAGAAATGGTCATGGCCGCAGCCTATGCGCTGCGGCCATGACGGAAACGGTCGGGATTACCGGGTCTCGCGGTACATCTCCGCGACGAGGAACGCCAGGTCGAGCGACTGCGAGCGGTTCAGCCGCGGGTCGCAGGCCGACTCGTAGCGGGTGCCGAGATCGTCGAACACGATCTCGTCGCCGCCGCCCACGCACTCGGTCACGTCGTCGCCGGTCAGCTCCACGTGGATGCCGCCGGGGTGGGTGCCGAGCCCGCGGTGCACCTCGAAGAAGCCCTTGACCTCGTCCAGCACGTCGTCGAAGCGGCGGGTCTTGTGGCCGCTGGGCGCCTCGAAGGTGTTGCCGTGCATCGGATCGCAGATCCAGGCGACCTGGTGGCCCTCCGAGGTGACCTTCTCGATCAGCGCCGGGAGCTTGTCGCGCACTATGCCCGCGCCCATCCGCACCACGAAGGTCAGCCGGCCCGGCTCGCGGTGCGGGTCGAGCTTGGCGAGGTAGGCGAGGGCGTCGTCCGGTGACGTGGTCGGCCCGAGCTTGATGCCGATCGGGTTGCGGATTTTCGAGAAGTAGTCCACGTGCGCGCCGTCGAGGTCGCGGGTGCGCTCGCCGACCCAGACGAAGTGCGCCGAGGTGTTGTACGGCTCCCGGGTGCGCGAGTCGATGCGGGTGAGCGCGGCCTCGTACTCCAGCAGCAGTCCCTCGTGCGAGGAGAAGAACTCGACCGCGCGCAGCTCCTCCGGGTCCGTCCCGCAGGCCTGCATGAAGCGCAGCGCGCGCTCGATCTCGCTCGCCAGCACCTCGTAGCGCTCCCCGGCCGGGGAGCTGGCGACGAAGTCCTGGTTCCAGGCGTGCACCTGGCGCAGATCGGCGTAGCCGCCGGTGGTGAACGCGCGCACCAGGTTCAGCGTCGCGGCGCTTGAGTGGTACATCCGGACCATCCGCCACGGGTCGGGGATCCGGGAGTCGGGGGTGAACTCGAAGCCGTTGACCGAGTCGCCGCGGTACGCCGGGAGGGTCATCCCGTCCCGGGTCTCGGTGTCCTTGGAGCGCGGCTTGCCGTACTGCCCGGCGATCCGGCCGATCTTGACCACCGGCACGGACGCGGCGTAGGTGAGCACGGCCGCCATCTGCAGCAGCGTCTTGAGCTTGTTGCGGATCGCGTCCGCGGTCACGGCGTCGAAGGTCTCGGCGCAGTCGCCGCCCTGCAGGATGAAGGCCTCGCCGCGGGCGACGGCCGCGATCCGCTCCTTGAGCAGGTCGCACTCGCCCGCGAAGACCAGCGGCGGATACGAGCGCAGCTCCGCGGCGGCGCGGGTCAGCTCACCGGCGTCGGGCCACGAGGGCTGCTGCTTGGCGGTCATTTTCCGCCAGGTATCCATTTCGGTCGTATCCACCCGTCCAGGGTACGGGACGCCGGTCGCGGGCCCCGACGCGGTTTCGCCAGACGAGACGCGCGGCCCGGACGGGTGGACACGGCGGGCGGCCTCAGTCCGCGAGCACCTCGTCGATGGCGGCGAGCTCGGAGTCGTCGAGGGCCGGGGCGCCCAGCGCGCCGAGGTTGACGTCGAGCTGCCTGACCGACGAGGCGCCGATCAGCGTCGAGGTCATCCGCGCGTCGCGCAGCGTCCAGGCCAGGGCGAGCTGGGCGAGCGTCTGTCCGCGCCCCTCGGCGATCTTGTTGAGCGTGCGCGCCTTGTTCAGCACCTCCTCGGTGAGCTGGTTCTCCTTGAGGAAGCCGCCGGTCGCCACCCGGGAGTCGGCGGGGATGCCGTTCAGATAGCGGTCGGTGAGCCGGCCCTGGTCCAGCGGCGAGAAGCAGATCGCCCCGGCGCCGACCTCCTCGAGCGCGTCCAGCAGGCCGCCCTCGACCCGCTGCCGGTCGAACATGTTGTAGCGCGGCTGATGGATGAGCAGCGGCGTGCCGAGCTCGCGCAGCAGGTGCGCGGCCCGCCGGGTCTGCTCCGGGTCGTAGTTGGAGATGCCCGCGTACAGCGCCTTGCCGGAGCGCACCGCCTGGTCGAGCGCGCCCATCGTCTCCTCGAGCGGCGTGTCCGGGTCGAAGCGGTGGCTGTAGAAGATGTCGACGTAGTCGAGCCCCATCCGGGTGAGCGACTGGTCCAGGGAGGAGAGCAGGTACTTGCGCGAGCCCCATTCGCCGTAGGGGCCCTGCCACATGTTGTAGCCGGCCTTCGTGGAGATGATCAGCTCGTCGCGGTACGGCCGGAGGTCGGCACGCAGGTGCCGGCCGAAGTTCTCCTCGGCCGAGCCGGGCGGCGGGCCGTAGTTGTTGGCCAGGTCGAAGTGCGTCACGCCGCGGTCGAAGGCGCGGCGCAGCACCGCGCGCTGGTTGTCGAAGGTGTAGGCGTCGCCGAAGTTGTGCCACAGGCCGAGGGAGACGGCCGGCAGGCGCAGGCCGCTACGACCCGAGCGCCGGTAGGTCATGGAGGCGTAGCGATCCGCGGCAGCGAGGTAGGTCATGAAAATGATCCTAGGCTTGACGGGGCTTGACTCTCCACCCACTGGAAGCCGGAGCGTGGACGCCATGAGGGAGACCGAACCGTGACGCGGTTGCTGACGATCGGTCAGCTGAGCGAGTTGAAGGGCGTGTTGTACGAGTCGATGCAGTGGCTGATCGAAGCGTTGCGCGCCGGTGCGGGAACTGACTGACCCGCTGGTCCGGCGTTGGTGGTGGGCGGCGGGTCGGAGCGCTGTCGGTGTCCGCGGCTACCCTCGGAGCATGACAGAGCGCACTCCCCGACTCGCCGCCCGGCTCGTGATCATCGACCCGGACGGCGCCGTCTACCTCCAGCTGCACGACGACGTGGAGATCGGCCTGCACTGGGCCCCGCCCGGCGGCGGCATCGAGGAGGGCGAGAGCGAGCTCGAGGCGGCGGTGCGCGAGACGGCCGAGGAGACCGGCTGGACGGACGTGAAGGTCGGGCCGCCGCTCTGCCGCTGGGAGCACGACTACACCCGCGCGGGCGTGCCGACGCGGCAGAGCGAGGCGATCTACCTGGCCGAGGGGCCGCGCCGGGAGGTCGAGGGCGATCTGACCGAGTCGCACCGGCTGGACGGCATCATGGCGACGCGCTGGTGGACCCCTGGCGCGCTGGAGGAGTCGCAGGCGCTGTTCTGGCCGCCGAACCTGCCGGAACTGGTCGCGCGGGTGCGCAGGCAGGGCCCGCCGGAGCCGCCGACCGAGCTCGGCTATACGCCGAACCCGGGATGACTCTAGATGGCGGCGTGACTGGAGCCCTGCTGCCGCCCGGATCGATCGCCGTACGCCGCGACGTGTTCCGCGGCCGCGTGTGGACCCAGGCTCCGGTACGGGTGCTCGCGTCGGATGAGACGTCGGCGGTGGCGGCGCTCTGGCCGGGCGTCGTCACGCTGGCGGCGGCCAGGTTCGTCGAGTCCGGCGGCGGCCGCGACAAGGCGTTGCGCTCGGCGGCGCTCGACGACTTGGCCGGCGGCGGGTGGGACCTGGCCGAATGGGCGTGGCGGTGGACCGGCGTCGTCACGGAGATCGTGTCAGGGCGCTGGTTCAGCGTGGCCCGGATGTACGCCGAGGACGGGACGCTCAACTGCTGGTATGTGAACTTCGAGCGCCCGCCGACGTGGTACGCGTCTGGCTGGGACACGATGGACCTCGCGCTGGACCTCGTCGTGGAGCCGGACGGCAAGTGGCACTGGAAGGACGAGGACGAATACGCGCAGTGCCGGCGCCTCGGTGTGATCACGGATGCCGAGGACGCCGCGCTGGAGCAGGCCCGCGAGCAGGCCGTCGCACTGGTCGAGGCGCGTGCGGGGGTGTTCGGTGCGGACCCGGCGCGGCGGTGGCTGCCGGAAGCCGGATGGGCGCTGCCGACCCTCACGGAAAGCTAAGGCAAGGCTTACCTATAATCCTCCCCATGGGCATTGAGACGAAGGCCGCGATATCCGCGACCGACCGCGTTCCGCCGCTGGAGGCCCGCGCCCCCAAACTCGCGATCCTGGCGGCGGCGGTCGTCGGCACGTGGCTCGCCGTGGTCCTGGTGAGCAAGCACGAGAGCGCGGCGACGGTCTACCTGACCGATGCGGCCAGGACTCGGTATCTGACCGTGCACGTCATCGGGTTCTGCATCGGTCTCGGCACCGTGCTCGCGGTCGACGGTGTGTTCCTGACGTCGTTGTTCGGCTGGACGTCGATCGGCCGCGCGGCCCGCTTCGCCCTGTACGCGGACTGGCTGATCTGGCTCGGGTTCGTGCTCGTGTGCTTGAGCGGCGCGTTCCTGCAGCCCGATTTCGGCAACGGCTGGGTCGTCGCCAACTTCTTCGTCGTGCTGGCGCTGGGCGTCAACGCGGTCCACGCGCGGGACGTGCTGGACCACGTGCGCGCGGTGCCGAAGGGGGCGCGGGTCAGTACCCTGCCGCGCCCCCTCCTCGTACGCGCTGTCACGAGCGCCGTGCTCTCTCAGTCCCTCTGGTGGACGTCGATGGCGATCGGCTTCTTCACCCGACTGCGGTGAACACTCAGACCTTCGCCTTCGCCAACTGCGCCGCCTGAGCGAGCAGGTTGTTCGCCTCAGCCGAAGCCGAGACGACGGCCTGCGGACGCGCTGAGTACGCAGTGCGTCCGACACGCGAGTAGCTGTCGAGAATCTGCTGGATCTGCTTGACCAGCGCATCGCGCGCCTGACCGAGCGCGGTCAACTTGTTCTCGGTTGACGTGTAGAAGGCGTCGCCGGGCGTATCGCTGGCCAGTGCCTTCGTAGACGCCTGCAGCGTGCTCGCGGCGAACGCGCCGACCGGCGAATCGAGCTGGCTGTAGGCCTCGCCGAGCTGCGTGATGTACGCGGGCGTCTGGCGGTTCAGGATCTCAGTCAACACCCTGCCGTCCGGCGTGTAGTCGTCGTGCAGGCCGAGCAGCGACATCATCGTCGGCTGGATGTCCGCGTGCGAGGACCACGTGGTGTTGTCGACGCCCTTGTCCTGAACGCCGGGACCGACCAGCCCGAGGAACGTGGTGTCGATCTGCGGGTAGTAGTCGCCGTGGTTCCACACGTCGCCGCCGGTCGGCTGCGAGACACAGGAGTTGGTGCACGTGGTCGATCCGTGCCCCACCCAGAAGTCCGGGTTGTCGAAGGACACGAACGTCGGCGTGCGCTTCGGGTCTCCGGTCGTCATATGCAGGAGATTGAGTTCGACCGGATCGGCCAGATAGTCGGTCAGCGGCACTGTTTCGCCGGTCGCCAGGTCCTGCGCGGTCAGCTTCGCATCGGCGCGTTCCAGGGTACGAACCTGCGACTCCGTGCGCCCAGGCTGGTTCTTCAGATAGAGAACCGGCGCGGAGTCCGCCTCGACCTGGAACGGCGTGGTCACGCCCTGCTCGGTGGCGGCCAGACCGTTGAGGTTCGCGTCCACCTCGCCGAGGTTGCTGTAGCTGCACGCCACGTGGACGCCGTCGCACCCGGCCGGGCTGGCCGTGCCGCCGACGAAGTGGTCGCCTTCGTCCGCGGTGACCACGAACAGCGTGTTCTGCTTGGTGATGCCATGCGCGGCGAGGCCGGCGAAGAAGGTGCCGAAGGCCTGGTTCTCCGCCTTCAACTGTGCCTCGTACTCCGACTCGCCCGGGCCGAGGCCGGCGCCCGTGGTCCACGAGTCGTGCACGTCGCTGAGGTAGGTGTACGTGACGGGCACGCCGCTCGACTGCATGTCGAGCGTGTAGGCGAGCGCGTTCGTGCCCTGCATGCCGTCGTAGCCGGGGAAGCCGACGTCGCCGGAGCCGTCCTCGATGACCTGGCCGTCGAGATTGCGGACCGGGCTCTTCGGGCTGATCAGCGGCTGGACCGCGACGTTGCCGTACAGCGCCTTGTAACCCGCGTAGCCGCCGGGCTCGGAGGGCAGCACGTCGGGCACGGCGTTGGCGGCGCACGCCTTCGAACCGCGCGCGCAGTGCACGGACAGGCCCTCGAAGTCGGCCGCCGCCTTGTTCTGCAGGTTCGGGTTCTCCGCCTCGGCGGCCTGCGTCGAGTTCGCGCCGTAGACCAGCGGCACGTCAGGGGTCGTATTCTCCAGCTCCGTGTTCGCCGCGGCTACCGAGCCGACATTGCAGCCCGCACGCGTATACGGCACCCACGGAGCCGGCACCCCGCTCCCGCTCGGCGTGACGAGGTTCGTGCTGCTGTCGCCGACCGGCGCCCCTGTGCTGGTGTTGTAGTCGACGATCGGGTCGGTCCAGTACGCGAAGTCGCCCGCGGTGTCGATCGTCCCGCTCGGCGTGTAGTACCCGTACTCATTGGACACCGAGAGACCCTGCGAGCCGCCGTAGAGGCCGGTCTCCGAGGTGACGATGTCATTGGCCGTGTGGGCGATCAACGGGGTGTGCTCGTGCGTGACGAGCGTGCCGTTCCCGGTCAGGAAGTTGAGCAGGTTCGGCATCTGCTCCAGGTCGCTCGGCACGGATGCGGAGTCGCGCGTGTAGTGCACGTTGTCGAACTGAAGGTAGATCACATGCTTGACGCTCCCGCCGAGGGAGCATCCGGCGGCGGCACTGGCAGCGGCGGCCGACGCCGGGGACGCGGTGGACGCCGCTGAGGCAGCGGCGGCGGTCAGCGTCGCCGTCGCGGCCGCGGTGGCGGCGAGCGCCGCGACCGTCCTGGTGAGTCTGCTGGTACGCATGACGATCCGTTCCTTGAGGGTCGGATGGTGCGTGGCAGGGCGCAGCGTAGTCAATGCCCATGACTCAGCAAGTGAAATCTCCGTAGCGGACGGATGTATTCGGGCGACGGAGAACCGTATCCGGAAGTACCCCGCCGCTATTCGGCGGCCTTCGCGACGCGCTTGACAGCGTCCTTAGTCCACTGGCGCAGCGCCTCGGCGTCGAAGTCCGAGCCGAAGACCAGGTTCCTGACCTGGGGCAGCATGACGCCGTAGTTGATCATGCTCATGAGCATCATCAGCATGTACGTGGGCGGGATGTCCTTGCGCGCCAGGCCCTGATCCTGGGCATCGGCGATCTTCTGCACCTTCACGGCGTAGCGCTCGGCGCGGGTCTCGCCGCGGCAGGTCTCGGACTCCTCGACCTCGAGCGCCTCCCACATCAGCAGCCTGAGGAGCTCGGGGTGCTTCTGGTGGTAGTCGATGTGCTCGTCGACCCAGCGGTCGAGGTCGGTGATGTCGGTGGAGACCATCTCGGCCACCTGGACCAGCGTCTTGTCCAGCACCTTGTAGAACAGCTTCTTCTTGTCGCCGAAGTAGGCGTAGATGAGCTGCTTGTTGGCCTGGGCGTTCTGCGCGATGCGGTCGACGCGGGCACCGGCGATCCCGTGCGCGGCGAACTCCTCGGTCGCCGCCTCGAAGATGCGCGCCTTGGTTGCTTCAGCGTCTCGCGTGGCCATGAGGCCATAGTAACCAACTAGTCAGTTGACAGCCAGCCCGTGCCGTGGAATATTCTCAACCAACCGGTTGGTTGAGGCCTACGCAGGGCCCCGACCGGCCTTCAAGGGGATCATCCGTCAGGTCGCGAGGGAGCGCACGCGGATTTCCGACCCCGAGCTCAGCTTCGTTTCGCGCAGGATCCGCAGGACCCAAGCAGCACACGCAGCAACCGTCACGCTCGCCGGACGATTCTGGAGAACCACGTGTCCGTCACCGAAACCCGTACCGCGGCCGACACCGCCGCCCGCCAGCCCGCGTTCGTCGCGTATCCGGCCCGCTGGCGCGCTCTGCCGGTCATCCTGACCGCCATGTTCATGGCCATGTTCGACTACTTCGTGGTCAACGTCGCCGCCTCCTCGCTGCAGCACGACCTGCACGCCGGCGAGTCCGCCCTCGAGCTGATCGTCGGCGGCTACGGCTTCGCCTACGCCAGCGGCCTGATCACCGGCGGACGGCTCGGTGACCTGCACGGACACCGGCGCCTTTTCGTGATCGGGATGAGCCTGTTCGCGATAGCCTCGCTGCTGTGCGGCCTCGCGCCGAACGGCTGGGCGCTGGTCGCCTTCCGCATCCTGCAGGGCGGCACGGCCGCGCTGATGGTGCCCCAGGTGCTGGCCCTCATCAACACCATGTTCCCGCCGCACGAGCGGGCGAGGGCGATGTCCGCGTTCGGCGCGACGATCGGCATCGGCGCGGTCGCGGGGCAGGTGCTCGGCGGCGTGCTGCTGGACGCGAACCTGTTCGGCTGGGGCTGGCGCACCATCTTCTTCATCAACGTGCCGATCGGCATCGCGGCCGTGGCGCTCGGCGCCCGCTGGCTGCCGAAGCACGAGCCGACGCACCGGCCCAAGCTGGACCCGATCGGCGCGATCGGCATCTCGCTGGCGCTCGCGCTGGTGCTCGTCCCGATCACGCTCGGCCGTTCGCAGGGCTGGCCGCTGTGGACCTTCGTGGCGATGGTCGCGGCCGTGCCGGTGCTGCTGGCCACGCTGCGCTACGAGCACCGGCTGCACGCTCGTGACGGCCAGCCCATCCTCGACACGAACATGGTGCGCGAGCGGGTCTTCGCCGCGGGCATGGTGATATCCGCCGGCTATCTGGCCTTCTTCGCCGGATTCATGCTCTGCCTGACGCTGCTGCTGCAGGACGGTCTCGGCCTGTCCCCGCTGCGCGCCGGGCTCGCCTTCGCCCCGCTCGGCGTCGCGTTCGCGCTCAGCTCCTTCCTGCTGGCCCGCCGGGTCGCCGAGCGGATCGGCAACCGGGTGATCGTGCTCGGTGCCAGCCTGAGCCTGCTCGGTCTGGCGCTCACGATCGGCGTGCTGCTCTGGCAGGGCTCCGCGGTGACCGCGCTCGAACTGATCCCCGGCGGCGTGGTGATCGGTCTGGGCAACGGCCTGGCCATCCCCTCGATGCTCGGCGCGGTGCTCTCCTCGGGCATCGAGCCGCACAAGGCGGGCATGGCGGCCGGCGTGCTGACCACGGCCCAGCAGTTCGGCAACGCGGTGGGCGCGACCGTGCTCGGCACGATCTTCTTCTCGGTGCTGGGCAGCGGAATCCGCGTCGGCTCGTTCGTGAGCGCGATGGAGATCGCCTCGGTCGTGGGCCTCGGGATCGTGATCCTGGTGCTCGGTTCGGCCTTCCTGCTGCCGAAGAAGGTGGCCCGCGCCTAACCCCGGACGGCTGGGACGAGCTCTGCTACAGTCGGGCTCATGAAGCTCGCGCTCCCGAAGAACCAGTGGTGGTGGCCGGTGACCCCGGCGGACCACTGAGCGCGCTGCTTCCCCAGACAACGCGACCGGCCGCCGTCAGGCGGCCGGTTCGCTGTTTCCAGGCGTGTTCCGGGCCAGACCTGCGGTGACCCGCAGCCACAGCCGAAGGACACCGCAATGGAACGACTGGTCCCGCCCTACGCCCTGATCCGCAGACACGACGGGCTCGAGCTGCTCCGCGGCCGCGTCGAGACGTACGAGCGGCTCGCCGATCTGCCGCGCGTCGAGGACGAGGGCGGCGAACTGCTCGCGCTCGTGCCGTATCGCCAGCTTCTCGAACGCGGCGACGAATGCCACGACGACGCGACTCCGCTGCGTGCGCTGATCGTGGAACGGCGGGAGACGATCCGCATCGACGAGTTGCCGTCCGGAGACGCGCGAATCCGGGATGGCGGATTCGACGTGGATGACGACACGTACGCGCGGCAGGTGAAAACGGTCCTCGACGAGGAGATCGGCACCGGCGAGGGCTCGAACTTCGTGCTTCGGAGAACGTTCGTCGGGCACTGCGAGGACGCTGCCGCCACCGCATTCGCCGCGTTCCGCAATCTGCTTGTCCAGGAACGCAATGCGTACTGGACCTTCCTGGTGCACACCGGCGACGCGATCATGGTCGGTGCGACGCCCGAGCGGCACGTGTCGCTCGAATCGGGTGTCTGCACGATGAATCCGATCAGCGGCACGCTGCGCCGGCCGCCGAGCTCGGTCACCCGCGAGGAACTCCTGGCGTTCCTCAACGACCCGAAGGAGCGCGACGAGCTCGCGATGGTGGTCGACGAGGAGCTGAAGATGCTGGCGGAGGTCGGCGACCAGGGCGGGGTGATCGACGGTCCGTACCTCAAGGAGATGGCCAACCTCGCGCACACCGAGTACTACATCAGGGCCCATACGACGATGGACGCACGCGAGATCCTGCGCGCGACGATGTTCGCCCCGACCGCGACCGGCTCGCCGATCCGCAACGCCTTCCGCGTGATCAGGCGACACGAGGTCTCGGGCCGAGGCTACTACGGCGGTGTCGCGGCGCTGATCGGGCGGGACGAGCGGGGGAATCAGACCATGGACGCGCCGCTGATGCTGCGCGTGGCGTACCTGGATCCGGCGGACGGCTCGGTGCGGGTGCCGGTCGGGGCGACGCTCGTGCGCGGCTCGGACCCGTACGGCGAGGTGCTGGAGACGCACGCGAAGGCGGCTGGAGTGTTGAAGGCCTTCGGCGTCACCGATCAGACGGAGGCGCCCGCCGCGGCGTCCAGCCGCTGGGCCGAGGATCCGGAGATCCGGGCGGCGCTCGCGTCCCGCAACGACCGCCTCTCCCCCGCGTGGGCCGCGTACCACGCGCCGGGCGAGCTCGCGGCGCCGGAGCTGGCCGGACGCAGCGTGCTGATCATCGACAACGAGGACGCGTTCACCTCGATGCTCGCGGTCCAGCTGCGCAGCCTCGGCCTCGCGGTCACGAGACTGCCCTACGACGCCGTGACCGGCACCGACGGCTACGACTTGGTGGTGCTCGGCCCCGGGCCCGGCGACCCGCGCGACCCGCGGAACACGAAGATGCTCGCCGGACGCGCGTTCGCCCGGCAGTTGCTCGACGAGCGGCGTCCCACGCTCGGCATCTGCCTCGGCCACCAGCTGATCTGCGCCGAACTCGGCCTTGAACTGCACCGAAGGCCGACGCCGAACCAGGGCGCGCAGATCCCGGTCGGGCTGTTCGGGCGGACCGAGGCGCTGGGGTACTACAACTCGTACGCCGTCCTCGCGCCGAGCGCTCCAGGCGACTGGGAGCTCGCGCACGACGGGCCCGAGCTCGCGGCGCTGCGCGGACCGCACTACACCGGCCTGCAGTTCCACCCGGAATCCGTGCTGACCAGGGACGGGCTGGCGATCCTGCGGCGGGAGCTGGTCCGGCTGCTGCCGCAGTGAACGAGACAGCGGGCCCCCGCGTCCGCGGGGGCCCGCTCGAGTACCGGGTCGGCTCAGCCGAACAGGACCTTGGCCTCCTCGTAGAGGCTGATCGGGACGGTCTTGAGCTCGGTGGTGGCGGCGCTCAGCGGCACCCGGACGATGTCCGTGCCCTGCAGCGCGACCATCTTGCCCCAGTCGCCGTCCTTGACCGCGTCGATCGCGTGCAGGCCGAAGCGGGTGGCCAGCCAGCGGTCCCGCGGGGTCGGGGTGCCGCCGCGCTGCACGTGGCCGAGCACCGTGGTGCGCGACTCCTTGCCGGTGCGCTTCTCGATCTCCGCGGCGAGCCGCTCGCCGACGCCGCCGAGGCGGACGTGGCCGAAGGAGTCGACCTCCTGGTTGAGCAGGATCTCGTCGCCCTCCTTCGGGGTCGCGCCCTCGGAGACCACGACGATCGGCGCGTACTCGGACTTGAAGCGGGACTCGACCCAGTCGCAGACCTGCTCGATGTCGTACTTCTGCTCGGGGATGAGGATGACGTTGGCGCCGCCGGCGATGCCGGAGTGCAGCGCGATCCAGCCCGCGTGCCGGCCCATGACCTCGATGACCAGCACCCGGTGGTGCGACTCGGCCGTGGTGTGCAGCCGGTCGATCGCCTCGGTGGCGATGGTCACCGCGGTGTCGAAGCCGAAGGTGTAGTCGGTGGCGTTCAGGTCGTTGTCGATGGTCTTCGGCACGCCGACCACCTGCACGCCCTGGCCGTGCAGGGCGGTGGCCACGCCGAGCGTGTCCTCGCCGCCGATGGCGATCAGGGCGTCCACCCCGAGGTTCGCCAGGTTCTCCTTGATCCGCTCCACGCCGCCCTCGATCTTGACCGGGTTGGTGCGGGAGGAGCCGAGGATGGTGCCGCCGCGGGGCAGGATGCCACGCACGGCCTTGACATCGAGCGTCCTGGTCAGGCCCTCGAGCGGTCCGCGCCAGCCGTCGCGGAAGCCCACGAACTCGTAGCCGTACTGCTGGACGCCCTTGCGGACCACCGCCCGGATGACGGCGTTGAGACCGGGGCAGTCGCCCCCGCCGGTGAGCACTCCGACGCGCATGTTGCTCCTTGGGTAATCTTTGCGTGTGCCGTGAGCCGCCGCACCGGCCCGCACAGGCAGTTGAAAGCCGTTGACTGTGGGGTCGAGGTGGGGCGCCGTTGCCCACGGACCGATCAGGCACTCCCTACGGTCACCGACCTCGACCCCCAACTTACCGGTTACCGATGGGTTTCGGATGCCCCGCCCGTATCGCGGACCGGTTACGTGCGGATGAACACCAACCGGCCGCGGCCCGCTGGGGAATTGCCGGGGGTCCTCGATCGTTCAATGCGGAGAACCGCCAGTACGAAGGTCCTCACGAGTCTCAGGAGACAAGGATGAGCAACGCCTCTCTCGCACCGGCCTCGGTGCGCACCTCGGTGCGGATCCCGCTTCGGTTCTCCGACGGCTTCCGCGTCGATGCACAGGTGTTCACCTTCGAGGGGCTGGTCGACGGGCAGGAGCACATAGCCCTGGGGCTCGGCGACTACAAACATACGAGCGCGCCGCTGGTCCGGCTGCACTCGGAGTGCCTGACCGGGGACGTCTTCGGCTCGGCGCGCTGCGACTGCGGGCCGCAGCTGCGCGACGCGGCGGAGAAGATCTCGCAGGCCGGCGGCTACCTGATCTACCTGCGCCAGGAGGGCCGCGGCATCGGCCTGTACAACAAGCTGGACGCGTACGCGCTGCAGGACCAGGGCCTGAACACCTACGAGGCGAACGAGGCGCTCGGGCTGCCCTCGGACGGCCGCGACTACACGGCCGCCGCGCAGATGCTGACCACGCTCGGCGCGCGCCGGATCGAGCTGCTGTCGAACAACCCGGACAAGGCCAAGCAGCTGACCGCGCACGGCATCGAGATCCAGCGCAAGGTGCCCACCGGCGTCTTCGTCACGCCCACCAACCTGCGCTACCTGCAGGCGAAGGTGAACGTGACGGGGCATCAGATCCTGCTGGACGGCTCCGGCGCCTCGGCGCTGCCGGCGGCCGCGGCCTGATCGTCGGTCGCTTGCTCGAGGGGTGCGGCGGCGGGGGCCTTCTTCTTCACGTCGGAGGCGTAGCGGTCGACGTATTCGCGGCCGGTCATCGTCACCAGGGTGTGCATTATCTCGTCGGTGATCGCGCGCAGCACGGTGTGTTCGTGCTCGGTGTCCTGCACCGCGTCCCAGAGCTCGCCGGCGTAGCGGGAGAAGTCCAGCGGCGGCCCGAAGGTGACGGTGACCGGATGCACCTTCGGCAGCATCTTCCCGGTGGGCTGCACCTTCTCGGTGCCGGAGATCGCGCAGGGCACCACGGGGCAGCGCGCGGTCAGGGCGATGCGCGCGGCCCCGGTGCGGCCCTTGTACAGCCGCCCGTCCGGCGAGCGGGTGCCCTCCGGGTAGAGCCCGACGATCTGGCCCTGGTCAAGCAGCCGCAGCGCGGTCTTGATCGCGGCGTCCGCGGCCCGGGCCCCGGCGCGGTCGATCGGCACCGAGCCGACCCCCTTGAAGAAGCCCGCCGAGAGCCAGCCCTTGACCCCGGGGCCGCTGAAGTATTCAGCCTTCGCCAGGAACTTCACCGGCCGGGGCGTGAGCAGCGGCATGAAGATGGAGTCGGAGAAGGACTGGTGGTTGGCCACCAGCAGCACCGGGCCGGACTCCGGGATGTGCTCGACCCCCTCCGCCTGCGGCCGGAACACGACGTGCAATGCCGGGCCGAGCAGACCACGCTTGAGCAAGCCGTATAACACCGGTCCTCCGATCGATGGGGCGACTACCCTGGAAGATACCGAAGCGGCCGCATGCGCGTGTCGTTCACCGCGGGGCCGGGCCGGGTCCGCTTTCCGGCCGTATTACTGTACGAGACAAGGGATCGCGTGGGACCATGCGAACAGTAGCGCGTGACCCTCTAAGGAGCGGGCCGATGACCGAGGTCGAGACTGACACCGTCGAGGAGCCCGCGGGCGAAGCCGCGCAGCCCGGCGCCGAGCCGTGGAGCGCCGGGCCCGCCGAGGCCGCGATCGGCGTGTTGTTGTGCCACGGCTTCACCGGCTCGCCGCAGTCGATGCGGCCCTGGGGCGAGTATCTCGCCGCGCGGCATCCCGAATACGCGATCGATCTCCCGCTGCTGCCGGGCCACGCACTGCCCTGGCGCGAACTGCAGCGCACCCGCTGGACCGACTGGTACGGGCGGATGGATCGGGCTTTCCTGGACCTCAAAGAGCGCTGCGACCAGGTCTTCCTGATGGGTCTTTCGATGGGCGGCGGCATCGCGCTGCGGCTGGCCGAGCAGCACGCGGCGGACGTGGCCGGGCTGGTGCTGGTCAATCCGTCGGTGACCAGGAACAAACCGGCGGAGGCGCTGCTTCCCTTGCTGAGCAAGGTGATCCCGTCCGTCCCGGCGATCGCCTCGGACATCAAGAAGCCGGGGACGAAGGAGTGGGGGACCGATCGCACGCCGCTCAAGGCCGCGCACTCGCTCAGCCGGTTCTGGACCGTCGTCGCCGCGGACCTGCCGAAGGTGACCGCGCCGGTGCTGGTGCTGCGCTCGGCCGAGGACCACATCGTGCATCCGCGCAACAGCGCCCTGGTACTCGCGAAGGTGGGCTCCACGGACAAGCGGGAGGTCGTGCTGGCCGAGAGCTACCACGTCGCCACGTTGGACAACGACGCCGACCTCATCTTCGCGAACTCGGCGGAGTTCGTCGAACGGATCGGAGCGAGGGAGGCGGCACAGTGAGCGGAACGGAGCGCCCCGGCGAGCCGGACGGGCCCGCCGACGCCGAGGCCGAGGCCGCCTGGAACGACCTGGTCGCCGCCTTCCACGAGTCGCCGCCGTCCGAAGGGCCGGTGCCGTGGCCGGAGGCGGAGAACGTCACCCAGCAGCCGCCCGCGCCCGGAACCCCGGAGCCCGGCGCCCGCGTGGTGCGCCCGGCCGCCCGGCCCGCGCCGCCGCGTCCGGTGGACTCGCGGCTGACCTGGACCTCGGGCACGATCGGACCGCGCGACGCGCCGCAGCCCGATGAGCCAGCGCCGGAGACCTTCGAGCCGCCCACGCCGGAGCCGCTGCCCAGCCTGGACTGGCCGGCCCGGGCGGCCTGGCTCGGCGCGCTCGGCGGCCCCGGCTATCTGATGGCGGCGACGATACTGAACTGGCAGACGCCGACCTGGCTCGCGGTGGGCAGCGCGTTCGCCGGCCTGTGCGGCTTCGGCTACCTGGTCAGCCGGCTCAAGCCGCACCACGACGACGATGACGACGACAACTTCGGCGCGGTGGTCTAGAACGTGGAAACCCGCCGCCGACGGAACGTCGGCGGCGGGCCTGCGGATGATGGTTAGCCTCTGTCCCTGGCCAGGTCGGCGGCGCCGATGATTCCGGCGTCCGGGCCGAGGGTCGCGATGACCACCTCGGCCAGCGGGCGCTGGCCGGTGGCCGGGGCCTTCTCCACGTAGGCCTTGCGCGCGGGCGCGGCGAGGAGCTCGCCCGCCTCGGACACGCCGCCGCCGAGGATGATCACGCCAGGGTCCAGGATCGCGGTCATGTCCGCCATCGACTGGCCGATCCACGTCGCGACCTCGGTGAAGCCGTCCAGCGCGACCGGGTCGCCCTCGCGCGCGGCGACGGTGATGTGCGAGCCGACGATGCCCTCCGGCGTGCCGTCACCGAGGCCGAGCAGTATCTTCGCCCGCTCCGGCTCGCGCGCCGCGGCCTGCTTCACGATCCGGGTCAGCGCGCTGCCGGAGGCGTACTGCTCGAGGCAGCCGTGCTGGCCGCAGCCGCAGGGCAGCCCGTCCGGCACCGCGCGGTAGTGGCCGAGCTCGGCGCCGATGCCGAAGTGGCCGCGCAGCAGCCGGCCGCCGATGATCACGCCGCCGCCGACGCCGGTGCCGATGGTCAGCAGCACCACGTTGTCCTCGCCGTTGCCCGCGCCGAACCGGGCCTCGCCCCAGGCGGCCACGTTCGCGTCGTTCTCCACCACGACCGGGAGGTCGGCCAGGCCCTCGATCCGGTCCCGCAGCGGCTCGTTGCGCCAGGACATGTTCGCGGCGAACAGCACCGTCGCGCGGTCCGCGCTGACGAAGCCGGCCGCGCCCAGGCCCACGGCCTCGACCTCGTGCCCCTGCCGCACCGTGTTGACGGCCTCGGCGATGGTCGCGGCGACCTGCGCGGATTCATGCGGTGTGGCGAGCTTGACCCGTTCCAGGATCGCGCCCCGCTCGTCCACCACACCGGCGGCGATCTTCGTGCCGCCGATGTCCACGCCGATCGTCAGTGCCATGATGCCCTCACACGCCTCGTCGCTCGCATCCGCTCTCCGCCTTCAGTCCTGCTCCGGAACGTCGTCCCCGGGTTCCTCGGTTTCCGCGGGCGCCTCGTCCTGCAGCACCTCCACGACGACGTCCGTCCCGGCGGACGGATCCGCGTTCCGCTCGCTGTTCCCGGCCCACAGCTGCTCGCTGCCGCGGATCAGCGAGCGCACCGCGGACGCCAGCTCATCGCCGGCGCTCGTCAGGTGCCCGGCCGCTTCCGGGTAGTTGTGCACCAGGGGCTGCAGGAACTGCGAATACACGGCGTCCCACAGTTTGCGAGCCTCCGCGCCCAACGACTCCGGATCATCCCTCACCGACTCAGTCCGCGTCCAGTCCGGTTCGTCGACCGGGGACGCGGGCAGGCCGGACTCGGCGTCGTGCACCGGGATCTCGAAGCCCTCGGCCTCGTCGAACTCGTCGGACTGCTCGTCCCGCGGTTCGCGCTGTGCATCGTTCACGCTCTGCTCCCCGAATCGGCTCTGGGTACGGTTGGATCAAGGACTGTGCCGCGGCGCGCGCGTTCTCCCGCGCACCCGCTAGGAGGCCGCGGCCGCGGCGCCGGCGGCGTCGGGAGGCCCGGGCGGCTCGCTCGCCGCCGCGGCGTCCCCGGCGGCCCGCGGCGCGGCGGGCCACTGCGCGGGATCCGGCACGAAGCGGATCTCCAGGGCCTGATTGCGCAGCACGGCCCCGGCGATCTTGCAGCGCCGCAGCACCGGTTCGAGTCGCAGCGTACGTCGATACGGTCCGACGGTGAGCACCAGCTCCTCGTCCCGGCGCAGCAGCCCCATCGCCCGGCGGTCGGCTCCCGGCAGGGGCACGCTCAGTACATACCCCTCCCCGGCCTTCGCCACCGTCGGCTCCGGCGCCCTTCCCGGCGCGCCGAGGCCGTCCACCTCGCCGTAGGCCGCCGCGGCGACCACGGCGAGCTCCTCGAGCCCCAGCGGCTCGCAGGGCCGGTACGGCACCTCGTGCCGGGCGACCCCGGCGAAGATCTCGGCGAGCTGCTCGGCGGCGATCTGCTGGGCCGCCGCCCAGCCGCGCGACCAGCTGTCCCGCGGCGCCTCGACGACCTGCCGGTTCACCATGAGCGCGTCCAGCCGCAGGCCGTAGAGCGCGAGCCCGCAGCGGGCCGAGCGCAGCCGGTCGAGGCCGACGATGTCCGGGGTGGCGACCAGCCGCACCGAGGAGAGCTGATGCGCCAACACCTCCTCGACCGCGCCGCACTCGCGGACCAGAGCGTCCGTCATGTCCACCAGCGCGGTCTGCGGCAGCGGCAGCCCGGCGAAGGTGGCCAGCATCGGCCGCAGCGCGCGGGCGGCCTGCGTCTCCACCGGCCGGGCGCGGCGCAGCCAGTCGCGCGCGCAGACCGGCAGGGACAGCAGCCGCAGCGCCTGGCCGAGCGGCGGCAGGTCCACCACGACCAGATCCCAGGCGCCGCCGTCCACCGCGGCCGCGATCTCGGCAAGCGCCAGCGGCTCGCCGGCGCCGGGCGGGGCGAGCAGTTCGGCGGCGTCCGGCAGGGTGAGCCCGATGGTCTCGACGAAGCTGCGCACCCGGGTGACGGCCTTGCCGTACCACTGCTCGAAGGCGGCCTGCGGGGCGAAGCTCTGGGCGTAGAGCAGCCCGTCGACCTGCGTGGGCACCGCGCCGACCGGGTGGTCCAGGACGGTGGCGAGGTCCGCGCCGTCCCCGTCGTGGGCCAGCGAGCCGAGGGAGAGCAGCAGGGTGCGCATGCCGCGCTGGGCCCCGTGCGCGGCGGTCGCGGCGGCCAGCGTGGTCACGCCGCTGCCACCCTTGCCGGTGAACAGGATCAGATTGGTCACCCGCGAGTCGGGGCCGGCCGACGCGGGCCCGTGTGCGCCGCCGTCCGCCTCCCCCTCGCCCGGGCCGCCGTTACCGTAGGGACTCAACGCGCTTCTTCAACCCGGCCAGGGCGCGGTCGATGATGACCTTCTCCATCTTGGACTTCATCATGCCGAGCAACGGGATCTTGGTGTCCACGGCGAGGGTGTACTCGACGGTGGTGCTCGCCCCGCCCGCGCCGGGCGTGAGCGTGTAAGCGCCCTCCAGGGCGCGCAGCATGTCCCCCTTCACCAGGCTCCAGCGCACGGCGCGGTCGCCCTCGAAGGTGTAGGCCAGCTCCTGCCGGTCGCGCAGCGCCCCGCCGTCGATGGTCAGCACGGCCCGGCTGGCCCGGCCGGTCTCCGCGTCGGTCTCCAGCACCTCGGCCCGCTTGACCTCCCCGGTCCACTCCGGGTAGGCCCGCAGGTCCGCGATCACGGCCATGACCGCGTCGGCGGGCGCGCCGATCTCGATCGAGGCCCGGGTACGGTCCGCCATCGGTCCCCTTCCCACTCCGTCGCGCCGCGTGAGCGCGCAAGCCCAAGGGTATCGTGTCGGCCCGACACGGTCTTCGGCCCCGGCCACCGGTGATGAAATCTTCCCCATACACTCTGGCTACCGGCCGGTAATAAGTTGTACCTTCGTGGCGCGGGCGTTTTCGTGCCCCGCCTATCCTCCAGTGCAAGGAGCCTGCCCGTGCGCGAGTTCACTGTCGAACCGTTGTACAAGGTGCCCGAGAAGGCGAACCTGACCGACCTGGTGCACACGGCCGCGGCAGAGGTGCCGAATCAAGCCGGTCTGGCGCGCAAGGTCGGCGGCGCCTGGCGGGACGTGACCTTTGCGACCTTCCTCGCGGAGGTCCAGTCGGCGGCGAAAGGGCTGGTAGCCCTCGGCGTGTCGGCCGGCGACCGGGTCGCGATCATGTCGCGCACCAGCTACGAGTGGTCGCTGCTCGACTTCGCGATCTGGGAGGCCGGCGGCGTGCCGGTGCCGATCTACGAGACCTCGTCCGCCGAGCAGGTGGCGTGGATCCTGAAGGACTCCGGCGCGGTGGCCGTGTTCACCGAGCTCGACGCGAACACCGCGACCGTGGAGTCGGTGCGCGACCAGGCGGACACGCTCAAGGACGTCTGGCAGATCGAGGCGAGCGGCGACGGCCGCGGCGCCGTCGCGATGCTGGGCGAGGCCGGGGCCGAGGTGTCGGACGAGGCGCTGGCGGAGCGCCGCGCGACGCTGCTGCCGGAGACCGTCGCCACCATCATCTACACCTCGGGCACCACGGGCCGGCCCAAGGGCTGCATGCTCACGCACGGGAACCTGCTGTTCGAGGCGGGCAACGCGGTCGGCGTGCTCACCCGGATGTTCAAGGGCGACGAGGCCAGCACCCTGCTGTTCCTCCCGCTGGCGCACGTGTTCGCGCGCATCATCAACGTCGGCGCGCTGATGGCCCGCGCCAAGCTCGGCTACTGCGGCGACACGCGGGAGCTGCTGCCGGAGCTCGCCTCCTTCCAGCCGACGTTCCTGCTGACCATCCCGCGCGTGCTGGAGAAGGTCTACAACTCGGCCAGCGCGAAGGCGCACTCCGAGGGCAAGGGCAAGATCTTCGACGCCGCTGCCGCCACCGCGATCGCCTGGGGCGAGGCCAAGTACCGGGGCAAGATCCCGGTCGGCCTGAACCTGAAGCACAAGGTGTTCGACCGCCTCGTGTACGGCAAGCTGCGCGCGGCCCTCGGCGGCCAGACCGCGCACACGATCTCCGGCGGCGCCCCGCTCGGCGAGCGGCTGACGTACTTCTACAACGGAATCGGCCTGACGGTCTGCGAGGGCTACGGCTTGACCGAGACCTCGCCGGCCATCGCAGTGAACCCGATCGAGGCGATCCGCCCGGGCACCGTCGGCCTGCCGCTGCCCGGCGTGACCCTGCGGATCGCCGGGGACGGCGAGATCGAGGCCAAGGGCGAGGTCGTCTTCCAGGGCTACTGGCGCAACGACGAGGCGACCCGGGACGTGATGACCGAGGACGGCTTCTTCAAGACCGGCGACCTCGGCGAGCTCGACCAGGACGGCTACCTGCGCATCACCGGCCGGAAGAAGGAACTGCTGGTCACCTCGGGCGGCAAGAACGTGGCGCCGGCCGTGCTCGAGGACCGGCTGAACGCGCACGCCCTCGTCGCCCAGTCGATGGTCGTCGGCGACGCCAAGCCGTTCATCAGCGCCCTGATCACCCTCGACCCGGAGTCGCTGCCGCACTGGCTCTCCCAGCACGGCAAGCCCGCGGACATGTCCCTCGCCGACCTGTGCAAGGACCCGGAGCTGATCGCCGACCTGCAGGCCGCGATCGACGACGCCAACAAGGCCGTCTCCAAGGCCGAGTCCGTCCGCAAGTTCGAAGTGCTCCCGATCGAGTGGACCATCACCGCCGGCCAGCTCACCCCCAAGCAGAGCATCCGCCGGCACATCCTCACCGCCGAGTACGCCGAGAAGATCGAGGCGATGTACGCGAAGTGAGGCCGCCGGCCGGTCGTGCCGTTCGCTAGTTCGGCCAGACCTGGTCGCCGATGAACGCGTCGATCGCATCGGCGACCTGTCCGGCGACGGCGGTCGTGGCGGAGACCGGGCCGGGTACGTGGAGCGCGTGGTCCGCGCCCGGAATCTCCAGCACGTGCGGGGAGATCCGGCGCGCGGTCGCGCCGTCCCACAGCTCGTCCGCGCCGCCGCCGATCAGCAGCGGCGGATACTCGGCGGCCGTGATCTCTTCGACCACTTCGGGGACGGTGAGCAGCGGCGTGAGCCAGACTGCGTGCAGCGCGCGCTCGGCGATGAGCCCTGCGGACAGTGAGCCGAGGGACTTGCCGATGACCAGGGCGTCGTCGTCGCCGACGGCCTCGGCTACCTGGCCGCGCACGACGTCGATCCGGTGCCGCGTGTCGTCGAATTTCCGCGGCAGGCGCCACGCGATCGAGCGCACCTCGCCGCCGCGGCGTTCGACGGCGAGCCGCGCGTAGAAGAGCAGCGGGGCCGCGACCGGATAGTTGGCACCGGGGGCGAGTACGGCGACGCGCTGAGCTTCCATGGAAACGAGCTTACTGAGTCAGCGCCGCGCGGCGGGGGCTGTCGAGGCGCGGGTGACGAGGTCGACGGGGATGTCGATGGTCTTCGGTGACGGCTCGTCGGGGTCGGCCAGCAGCAGGGACATGGCGCGTTCGCCCATGTGGCGGAGCGGGAGGCGGACGGTGGTCAGGGCGGGGCTGAGGTCGGCGGCGAACGGGAGGTCGTCGAAGCCGATCACCGAGAGATCGTCGGGGACCTTGCGGCCCGCGTCCTTGGCGGCCGCGAGGACTCCGGCGGCCATCAGGTCGTTGAGGGCGATCAGTGCGGTGAGGCCGGGGTGCGCGGCGAGGAGCTTCTTGGCGGCCTGGTAGCCGCCCTCGCGGGTGAAGTCGGCCGCGATGATGCGCAGGCCGTCGCCGAGGCCTGCTAGGCGCTGGCTCACCGTCAGCAGCGTCTCGGGGCCCGAGATGATGCCGATTCGCTTGTGGCCGAGGGCTTCGAGGTGCGCACGTGCTTGCCGGGCGCCGGCGACGTTGTCGGGGACGACGGCGTCGATGTGCGTGTCGGGGCGGGCGCCGATGGCGGCGACGCGGCCGCCCTCGCGGGTGAACGCGGCGATGGCCTCGGCGAGCCTGCCGCTGACCCGTGCGTCGGTGCTGCCGCTACCGGCGAGCAGGACGCCGCGCGCGCCCTGCGCCCGCAGCCTGCTGAGATAGTCGATCTCCAGCTCGGGGTCGCGGAAGGTCGCGGCCATCATGACCATGACGCCCTCGGCGTGGGCGGCGTGCATCGCTCCGGTCGCGATGGCGGCGAAGTACGGGTCGGTCACGTCGTGCACGATCAGGCCGACGGTGCTCGACCGGGCGCGGGCCAGGGCCTGCGCGTGCGGGTTGGAGACGTAGCCGAGGCGCTCCGCGGCCGTCTGGACGCGCTCGGCGAGCGGGCCGCGCACCTCCCGGCCCCCGGAGCGGTGCAGCACCCGGGAGGCCGTGGCCAGCGAGACCTCGGCCTCGGCCGCCACCTGCTTGAGCGTCACCGCGCCGGTCGCCGGGCGGATCCGGGCCGGCGCGGCGCCCGCGGCCGCAGCCGCAGCCGTCGCGCCCGTCGCGCCCGCCGCCGAACCGTTCGCCGCGCCGGCACCCCTTGACCTCTGCTCGTCCACGCCCCTACCCTACTCGCTGGAAAGCGCTTTCCAGATTGTCCTGACGCAACCGTCGCCCCGAGCCCCAAGGAAGGGCCAGATGAGCCGCACCACCCTCGGCATCGTGATGAACGGCGTGACCGGACGCATGGGCTACCGCCAGCACCTGATCCGCTCGATCCTGGCCCTGCGCGAGCAGGGCGGGCTCGCGCTGCCGGACGGGACGGTCCTGTGGCCCGAGCCGGTGCTCGTCGGCCGCAACGCGGACAAGCTGGAGGCCATGGCGACCAGGCACGGTCTGACCCGCTGGACCACCGACCTGGACGCGGCGCTCGCCGATCCGGCCGATCAGATCTACTTCGACGGCCAGCTCACCCACCTGCGCGAGGCCGCCGTCAAGAAGGCGATCGCGGCCGGGAAGCACATCTACGTGGAGAAGCCGACCGCGTCCTCGCTGGAGGGGGCGCTCGAACTCGCGCGGCTGGCGGACGAGGCGGGCGTGCGGCACGGCGTCGTGCAGGACAAGATCTTCCTGCCCGGCCTGCTCAAGCTGAAGCGCCTGGTGGACGGCGGCTTCTTCGGCCGGATCCTGTCGGTGCGCGGCGAGTTCGGCTACTGGGTCTTCGAGGGCGACTGGCAGGAGGCGCAGCGCCCGTCCTGGAACTACCGGGCCGAGGACGGCGGCGGCATCGTGCTCGACATGTTCCCGCACTGGCAGTACGTGCTCGAGCACACCGTCGCGCCGGTCCGCTCGGTCTACGCGCACAAGGTCACGCACATCCCCGAGCGGGTGGACGAGCTCGGCAAGCCCTACCAGGCCACCGCGGACGACGCGGCGTACGGCGTGTTCGAGCTCGAAGGCGGCGTCGTCGCGCAGATCAACTCCTCCTGGGCGGTGCGGGTCAACCGCGAGGAGCTCGTCGAGTTCCAGGTGGACGGCACGCACGGCAGCGCCGTCGCCGGGCTGCGCGAGTGCAGGTTCCAGTCCCGCGCCGGGACGCCGAAGCCGGTGTGGAACCCGGACATCCCGAACACGGTGCCGTTCCGCGAGCAGTGGCAGACCGTGCCGGACAACGGCGAGTTCGACAACGGATTCAAGCTCCAGTGGGAGCTGTTCCTCAAGCACGTCGTCCAGGACGCTCCCGGCACGCCGTTCCCGCACGACCTGTGGGCCGGGGCGAAGGGCGTGCAGCTGGCCGAGCTGGGCCTGGCCTCGGCCGCCGAGGGCCGCCGGATCGCCGTTCCGGACCTTCTTCCCGGCCGGGGCGCCTGATGCCGGTCTCCCGCACCGTCTTCGCCGCCGCGCACGTGGTGGCCGACCCGAACGCGGCGAACAGTGCACAGGGCGCTCCGGCCGTCGTTGACTGGGACGCGACGCTCGCGTTCCGGCACCGGCTGTGGTCGCTGGGCCTGGGCATCGCAGATGCGATGGACACCGCGCAGCGCGGCATGGGCCTGGACTGGGCCGCGACGAAGGAGCTGATCCGGCGGTCGGGCGCCGAGGCGCAGGCCGTCGGCGGTCTGGTCTGCTGCGGCGTCGGCACGGACCAGCTGCCCGGAGCGCCGGCCACACCGTATTCGCTCTCTGAGATCGGCGACGCGTACGAGGGCCAGCTCGAGGTCGTCGAGCAGGCCGGAACACAGCCGGTGCTGATGTGCAGCCGCGCGCTGGCCGCCGCCGCACGCGGCGCCGAGGACTACGCCGAGGTGTACGCCCGGATCCTGGACCAGGCCTCGCGTCCGGTGATCCTGCACTGGCTCGGCGACATGTTCGACCCGGCGCTGCACGGCTATTGGGGCAGCGCCGATCTCGACGTCGCGACCGAATCAGTGCTCTCCATCATCAGTGAACATGCCGCGAAGATCGACGGCATCAAGGTCTCGCTGCTCGACGCGGATCGCGAGATCGCGCTGCGTCGGCGGCTGCCGGAGGGCGTGCGCCTGTACACCGGCGACGACTTCAACTTCCCCGAGCTGATCGCGGGCGACGAGCAGGGTTTCAGCCACGCGCTGCTCGGCATCTTCGATCCGCTGGCCACGCAGGCCGCTCAGGCATTCGAGCTGCTCGACGCGGGCGACGTGGCCGGGTTCCGCGGCGTGCTCGATCCGCTGGTCCCGCTGGCGCGGCACATCTTCGCCGCGCCGACGCAGTTCTACAAGACCGGCGTCGTGTTCCTGGCGTACCTGTCGGGCTATCAGGAGCACTTCAAAATGGTCGGCGGGCAGCAGAACGGCCGCGACCGCGCGCATCTGACGAAGCTCTACGAGATGGCCGTGGACGGCGGGATCTTCCCTGATCCGGATCTGGCCGCGGCGCGCTTCAAGGAGTACAGCGGTGATTGAGCAGCTGTCCCTGAACGTCTGGACGACGAAGAACTGGAGCCTCGCCGAGGCGGTCGCTGGCTGCGTCGAGCAGGGCGTGCCGGGCATCGGCCTGTGGCGCGACAAGGTCGCCGAGCACGGCCTGGACGCGGCGGCGAAGCTGGTGCGCGACGCCGGCCTGACGGTGACGAGCCTGTGCCGCGGCGGATTCTTCACCTCGCCGGACTGGCTCGCGGACAACCACGCGGCCGTCGACGAGTGCGTGGCGCTCGGCACGAACGTGCTCGTGCTCGTGGTCGGCGGGCTGTATCGCGGCAGCAAGGACCTTCCGGCGGCGCGTGCCGCGGTGACGGACGGCATCGCCGAGCTCGCCCCGTACGCCGAGCGCCGCGGCGTGAAACTGGCGATCGAGCCGCTGCATCCGATGTTCTGCGCGGACCGCGCGGTGGTTTCGACGCTGGGCCAGGCTCTGGACATCGCCGACGAGGTGGCGGTGCGGACCGGATGCCGGAATGTCGGCGTATGCATTGATACGTACCACATCTGGTGGGATCCGGACGTGTTCAAGCAGATCGAGCGCGCGGGCGCGGGCGACCGCATCCACGCGTTTCAGGTGTGCGACTTCCTGCTGCCGATCCCGGCGGACGCGCTGCTCGGCCGCGGGCACGTGGGCGACGGCGTGATTGACGTCGCCGCGTTCGCGCGCGCCGTGCAGGCGACGGGATATAAGGGATTCACCGAGGTGGAAATCTTCAACCAGGAGATCTGGGACACACCGGGTGAACAGACCCTGCGAACCGTGATAGACCGGCATACGCAACTGTTTGCGGATCTCGACTGAGCGGACGGAGCGTGGGCTGCGGCCATGGCGCGGATATTGGTGTACTCGCGGACCACGGGCTACCGGCATGCGTCGATCCCGGCGGGTGTCGAGGCCCTGGAGAAGCTGGGCCTGGAGTACGGCTTCGGCGTCGAGGCGAGCGAGGGCGTGCACTGCTTCCGGCCGGGCCGGCTCGAGCGCTATGACGCGATCGTGTTCCTGTCCACCAGCGGCGCGGTGCTCGACGAGCCGGGCCGGGCCGCGTTGACGCACTACCTGAAGCAGGGCGGCAGCTGGCTCGGCATCCACGCCGCGTCCACGACCGAATACGACTGGCCCTGGTTCGAGGGCCTGGTCGGCGCGTGGTTCGACCGCCATCCGGAGCTCCAGCCCGCCGTGCTGACCGTCGAGGACCGCGAGCACCCGGCCACCGAGCACCTCGGCGAGCGGTGGGAGCGCACGGACGAGTGGTACGCCTTCCGCCGCAATCCGCGCTCCGCCGTGCAGGACATCAGGGTCCTGCTGACGGTCGACGAGGCGACGTACCAGGGCGGCACGATGGGCGCCGACCACCCGCTGTCCTGGTGCCACGAGTACGGCGGCGGCCGGTCCTTCTACACCGCGCTCGGGCACGCCGACGAGACGTTTCAGGACCCGGAGTTCCTGCGGCACGTGCTCGGCGCGCTGCGCTGGCTGGGCGTGGAGATGCGGGCCGAGGACGACTAGCCGGTGGCGGCGGACCTGCGCTGCCTGGCCGCCTCGTAGAGCACGACGCTCGCCGCGTTGGCCGCGTTGAGCGAACTCGCCGCGCCGCCGATCGGGATGCGCACGAGCGCGTCGCAGGCCTCGAGCCAGCCCTGGCTCAGGCCGCTGGTCTCGTTGCCGATCGCGAGCAGCGTCGGGACCGTGAGATCGAACTCCGCCACGTCCGCCTCGCCGTGCTCGTCCGTGCCGACGACCTGGATGTCCCGGCCCGCGGCGCGTTGCTCGGCGATCCACGCCTGGACCTGCGGAGGGCCGGGCACCCGCACCGTGGGCAGCGCGAAGAGCGAGCCCGTGCTCGCGCGCACGGCCTTGGGGTCATAAGGGTCGGCCGCGTGGCCCGACACGATCACCCCGTGCGCGCCGAACGCGTCCGCCGAACGGATGATCGAGCCCAGATTTCCCGGGCTGGTCGGCCGGTCGAAGACGAGACCGAGGAATGACGCGCCGGTTGATGATCCTACGCTGCATGTTCCGACACTGATCCGATCGAGCGAATCGGGGGCGGCGGCGACCACGGCGAGCAATTCCGGCGGCGTCGAATCCTTCTCGCCGAGTTCCGCGATGAGTTCGCCGGACATGCCGTACTGCGCCGCACGGCAGGAGCGCAGCGTATCGGCGGCCCAGCGCGAGAGCGGCCGGTCCAGGTCGAAGACCAGCGCCCGGATCGGCCAGCGGTATTCCAGCGCCAGGCTGATCGGGCGAACGCCCTGTACCAGGAACTCCCCCGCCCGGTGCCGCTTGCTCCGATTTCCGAGCAGCGCCTCCCATTGCTGGAACCTGGCGTTGCGCGATGTGATCCTCTCCACGTTCAGGAGTGTAGCGAGGGGCGAAGCTGCGGCGTTGTGTTCAAATCAGCACAGAGTGTAGGGTACGGATTCGCCCATCGGAGGACGACGGAAGCAGTTTCCGGTAGATGTCTGAGAAAAATTGTGGTTGAGAGCGGGGATCCCTGGGGGTATCGGGTGACGGACGTGGCGGTGTTCCACGGCGTCGCCTACCGCCAGGGCTCGGTCAACGATCCGATATGGCCGCGGATAGCGCTTGTCGAGGGGGATAACACGATCCTGGTACATCCGGACCGGCTCGACGAATGGTTCACCTCGCGCTGGACGTTCATGTGGCGCGAGGAGCCCTTCGAGGCTCGCGGGCTGCTGGACGGCGCGATGGAGGGGGTCTACCTCGGCGGGGACGTGGAATTCGCGGCGAAACACCTGCGCTCCGAGTTCGCCAAGTACCGCGGGCGTTTCCCGCTCGACGAGATCGCCGACCTGACGCGGCATCGCGACTCGCTGCTGCCCCGTTTTCGCCGGGAGCAGCGTTTGATGGCCGCTGCGGCGAAGTACCGCTCGGGCACCTTCGCGCGGCATCAGGGCCGTATCCACCCGGCGGCCGAAACGGTCGGCGAGGACGGACGCCTTTTCCTCACCGGTCCGGCGAACCTTGGGCCGCTGAACGTCGCCCTGGACGAGGTCGAGGAGTGGTACGCCACCGTATGGACCTTCCGCTGGTGGGGTGAGCCCTTCGAGGTGATGGATGTGACCCAGGGCCGGCTCAAGGGCATCTACATGGGCGGCCAGGCGCATTTCGCCTGGGATTACCTGCGCCTGGAGCCGGGCACGCGGCAGGACTACACGATCCTGCTGCCCGAGGAGAGCGTCGCGGAGCTCACCGAGCACCGCGAGGACCTACTCGCCCGCTGGCGGGACAAGCAGTAGCGAAAAGGCAATAGTCAGACCTGCAGCAGTTCCTTGAACGTGCGCTGCACGAGCGGCCACTGCCATTCGCGCTCGACCCAGGCCCGCCCGGCCCTGCCCATCTCCGCGGCCTTCGCCGGGTCGTTGAGCAGTTCCGCCACACGTTCGGCCGTTTGAGGGACACTCAGCTCGCCGCTGCCGGGCACGACGTAACCCGTTTCGCCCTCGACGACCGCGTCGGGCGCGCCGCCGGAATCGCCGCCGACGACGGCCATGCCGAGCGCCGAGGCCTCCAGGTAGACGATGCCGAGGCCCTCGATGTCGAGTCCGCCGCGGCGGGTCCGGCACGGCATCGCGAAGACGTCGCCCGCCGCGTACAGCCGGGGCAGCTCGCCCCAGGAGACGGGGCCGCTGAACACGACGTCCCTCGCCACGCCGGTGTCCTCGGCCAGCTTCTCCAGCTCCTTGCGGTACGGGCCGCCGCTGCCGATGAGCAGGGCCGCGTCCGGGACGGCCTTCTTGATCAGCGGCAGGGCCTTGATCAGCGTGTCCTGGCCCTTGCGCGGCACCAGCCGGGAGACGCAGACGACGGTCGGGCGGTCCGCCAGCCCCAGGCGCTCGCGCAGCGCCGCCGTCTCCGGCTCGGCGCGCACGCCCGGGTGGAAGGTCTCGATGTCCACGCCCGGGTGCAGCTGCGCCATCCGGCCGCGCGCCTGCGGGCTGAGCACGTCGCCGACCTTGCGGTGGTAGTAGTCCACCAGATAGGTGAGAACGTCCACGCCGTCACCGATCCGGCGCAACAGCTGCCTGGCGACCGGCAGCTGCGCCCAGCCGGCCTCGTGCCCGTGCGTGGTCGCGACCAGGCGCTCGACCCCCGCCTTGCGCCGCAGCGTCGGCGCCATCAGGGCCAGCGGCGCGGCCGCGCCGAACCAGACCCGGTCGCAGCCCTCGGATTTCGCGATCTCCACCGCGCGTCGCACGCGCTTGGGGTCCGGAATCATTACGGTTGTCTGGTCACGAATCGTCAGATACGGACGTTCCGCGTCGTACGCGCGGCACTCGTCCGCCCTGCCGCGCCAGGTCGAGGCGTACACGACCACGTCCGAAGGGGTGAACCCATCGACCATCGCTTGGACGAATGCCTGGATACCGCCGGGTCGCGGAGGGTAGTCGTTGGTGACGACGAGGGTGCGGGCCATGGGTCTACGATCTCATTCCCCCGCCACCCGCACGACCACCGATCAGGAACGGGACTGTCGATGAGCCTGCGGGCCATGATGACCCTCGCGCGGCTGCGCTCGGCGCTGCTGCCCGCGGCCACGTGGGCGTGGACCCGGGGCGTGCTGCTGCTCTACGTCTACAACGTGATCCCGTACATCTCGCACGGCGACATCACCGGCGACCTCAAGCTCTACAACCACTGGTCGAACGTCCTCAGCACCGGCCATTTCCCGCAGAACGACCCGAGCTGGCAGTACCCGCCGGGCGCCTCGCTGGTCATCGAGTTCCCCCGGCTGGTCCGCGCGCTGACCGGGATGAGCTACTACTCGGCCTTCTACGCGATGGCGCTGGCCTCCGATCTGATCATCTTCCTGCTGGTGGTCTACCGCTGCTGGCGCACCCAGGAGGAGACCGGGAACGAGCGGATCGACTACGTCGGCGCGTACGCCTACGTCGCGGCGATCTTCATGCTTGGTCCGTTCATCTTCGGCCGCTACGACATCACCGTGACCATGATCGCCTCGGTCGGCCTCGCGGTGTCGCTGCGCACGGCCGCGGCCACCTGGCGGCTGCGCGGCGCGGCGATCGGCCTCGGCACGATCGTGAAGGTCTGGCCGATGGCGCTGCTGCTCGGGCTGCCGCGCGGCCGCGACGGACGTCGCGCGGTGAGCTGGGCGGCGGTCGGCGGCGCCGTGCCCACGCTGCTCCTGCTGATCATGCCCGGCGCGCTGTCCTTCCTGAAGCAGCAGGGCGGCCGCGGCCTGGAGATCGAATCGGTGCTGGCCGCGCCGTTCCTGCTGGCCAGGCACTTCGGCTACCACGCCGTGATCCGCAACCGCTACGGCTCCTGGGAGATCATCGGCCCCGGCATCAGCGCGATCGCCGGGTTCTGCGAACTGCTCACGCTGCTCGGCTTCTGCTGGCTGCTGTGGTGGCGCCGGCGCGCGAAGCTGGCTCCGGAGCGCTGGACCGAGGGCGTGTACTACGACGCGAGCCTGGTCGCCGTGATGATCTCGATCATCACCAGCAGGGTGCTGAGCCCGCAGTACCTCGTCTGGGTGTGCGGCCTGATCGCGCTCTGCCTCGCGATCGCGCCGCTCAAGCAGGGCGGCACGGTGCTGGCCGGGCCGTGCTGGCTGCTGCTCGGCACGATCTCCATCACCCAGGTGGAGTTCCCGCTGCGGTTCGCCTCGCTCGTGCACGGCAGCACCAAGTCGGCGCTCTTCGTCACCGGCCGCAACGCCCTGCTGGTCGGCGCGACGGTCTGGGCCGCGTACCTGCTCTGGAAACGCTACGTCGTCGTCGAGGCGGTCCCCGAGATCCCCAAGACGGAGGAGGAGCGCGAGCCCGAGCCGGCCATCTGACCGGCTCGGGCTCGCCTCCGCCGCGCCTTTCTTCAGGAGCGCTCCGCCGCGTTCGCCTTCCGGGCCTCGCGCACCTCGCGGGCGACGGCCCAGGCGTCGGCGAGCTGCCCGAGATGGGTGAGCTTCTCTGGATTGCTCACGCTGCGGACGGTCTGGACCTGCCCGTCCAGCACTTCGAGGATCATGGTGTGCAGCACGCCGCCCTCCCGGTCGCGGAAGATCGCGCCGGGCTGGCCGTTGACCTCGTGCGGCTCCAGCGTCACGCCGATCTGGTCGAGCACCGGATAGTACGAGGCGAGCACGCGGGCCACCCGCTCCGTACCCACGACGGTCTTCGACAGGTTCGGCGCCTTGCCGCCGCCGTCCCCGACCATCTGCACGTCCGCGGAGAGCAGGTCCTGCAGCCCGAGCACGTCGCCGTCCCGGAGCGCGTCGAAGAACCGGGTGGCCAGCTCCTGCCGCTCCCGCCGGTCCGCCTCGAAGCGCGGCCGCTCGTCCCGCACATGCCGGCGCGCCCGCACCAGCAGCTGCCGGCACGCCGCCTCCGAGCGCCCGACCGCCGCGGCGATGTCGTCGTAGTCGAAGGCGAACACCTCGCGGAGCACGAACACCGCGCGTTCCAGCGGGCTGAGCCGCTCGAGCAGCACGAGCGCCGCCATCGACAGCGAGTCGGCCAGCTCCGCCGCGCGTGCCGGGTCCTCGTACGGATCGCTCAGCAGCGGCTCGGGGAACCACGGCCCGACGTACTGCTCCCGTCGCACCCGCGCGGAACGCAGCACGTCGATCGAGATCCGCGTCACCGTCGCCGAAAGGAAGGCCTTGGTCGAGTCGGGCACCGTCGCCGAGCCGTCGAAGCGCAGCCAGGCCTCCTGCACCACGTCCTCGGCCTCGCCGACGCTGCCCAGGATCCGATAAGCGATCGAGAACAGCAGCGGCCGCAGTTCCTCGAACTCCTCGACCTTGTTCATGCCTACCCCTTGCCCGCGTCGACGCTCACACCCTCGAGACGAGATGGCCCGGCGGCTTGTGACACTTCAGACGCTACGCGACTGTGACCAGGCTTGGGCTGGCGGATGACCATGACCGCGAGCAGGACGCGGTCTAGTCGAGACAGAACTCGTTGCCCTCGACGTCCTGCATCACGATGCACGACTCGTTCACGTCATCGGCAACCAGTAGTTGCACTCGCAGCGCGCCGAGCGCGAGGAGTCGTGTGCACTCGGCCTCGAGTGTGGCGAGGCGCTCCTGCCCCACCAGCCCGGTGCCGACCCGCACGTCGAGGTGCACCCGATTCTTGACGACCTTGCCTTCGGGAACGCGCTGGAAGAACAGCCGCGGGCCGATGCCTGAGGGATCGATGCAGGCGAACGCAGAACCCTGCTGTTCGGGCGGCAGCGAGCGGTCGAAATCGTCCCACGTGGCGAACGCCTCGGGCGGCGGCGGTACGACGTACCCCAGCACCTCGCACCAGAAGCGGGCGACGCGCTCAGGTTCCGCGCAGTCGAAGGTCACCTGGAACTGCTTGATCGACGCCACGGGGTCACCATAGCGCGGTGGTCGATTCGCTGGTGCCGTTCGTCAAGAGCGGACGCCGAGTGTTCGGTCCAGAAATTCGCGCAGGAGTCCGCGAACCTCGGGTACCGCGGTATCCGGGTCGATCGCACCGACGAGTGCATCCCGATCAGCAGACGTCATGAGGCCTTCGGCCTGCAGTTGCGCCGCCATCGGGGCGAGATCGGTGAAGACCCAGTGGTTCGCATTCGCGATCTGACGCCGTCTCGCACGGTGGCCGGAGCGGGCGAGCATGACCGACCAGGACAGGTCGAGCGCCTGCTCGTCAGTGAAACCACTGCTGCCCACCATCAGCATCGGCCGGTTCGTGCCGTGCTCGGCGACGCGAAGCAGCACACCGGGCTCGCCGGGTGCCGCCGGTGTCCAGTCCAAGTAGCCCTCCAGGTTCACGCCCGCGACGAATCGGGCGTCCTCATAGAGGGTTTGAGCGGCTGTCGTGCCGCCCGCCGAATGACCGTAGATCACCAACCGGCTCGGGTCGATCGCGCGGCCCAGGCCGCGAGGCGGCCTCCGGCCCAGCGCATCGGGATTGCCGCCCGCCGCCAGCGTTTCGAGGGCGTCGGCAACGAACTTGCAGTCGGCGATCCTCGTGTCGATCATCGTGCGGTACGTCGCGGCATCGGACCGGGGGTCGCCGCGGAAGACCGTGATCCGGTACCGGCCGCGATACGTCGTGGCCGTGGGGAACCCGACGTCGCACGCGTCTCCCGGGTGGTCGACGGTGGCCACGATGTAGCCGTGGCTGGCCAACTCCTCGGCGGTGTACGTGCCGAGCGTGCGCGGGTCGCCTCCACCGGGGCTGTAGATCACCGTCGGGCGGCGCCCGGGCAGAGCGGACGCGCCGGTGTGCGCGTGCGTCATCGTCGCCGCCCAGTTCACGCCCGAGGCCGGTAGCTGCGGGTGGCCGAGCGGCGCGATCTGGCCGAACAGCGCCGCTGCACCCGGCGCCATCTGCGCGGCCAGCGCGAAGCCCTGCGCGCCACATGCCGGGTAGAGGACCGTCACCATCAGCTCCCTGACCGGAATCGCCGAGTCCCACGGATCACGGCGCGAACGGTCGGCAAGGTAGAGCTCGACGGCACCGATGCGATACGGGCCGGTGGGCGCGGGCAGGCGCAGCACAGCGGGAGCGAGGTCGGCCCGGGCCGGACCCACCCCAAGCCCGGCACCGACCATACTCGCACCGGACACCAGGGCCAGCTTGGCCAGCGTCCGGCGATCGACAGCTGAAAGTCTTGTGGTCATGCCGCCCATCGTCTTCCCGCCGGGCACCGCGAGCGATCGATTAGGATCGAGGCGAAACGATCGCGCCGCGCGGGGATAGGGGCTGCCGTGATCCGTATCCACCTCACACCAGCCGATCTCGCACGCATCCGCTTCGCCGGCCGGCCCGCCCCGCTGCAAGAACTGAACGCGGCACTGATGATGCTCACCACCCCGCAGCACGCCCCACTGCTGTTCGGCCGTTGGCGCAGCCGCGCTCTAAGGGCGCTACCCGCTGCGGCCGTACCGTTGCGTGACCTCGTGCCGGGCCGCCGTGCTCCCGCATTCCTCGACAGCATCGCGCCGAGCCTGGATGAGGGCTTCGACGCCATGCGCACAAGCGACACGGCGTGGATCGCGGCTGAACTCGAACTCGCGTACGCGGCAGTGGGCACGGTCGGCCGAGCACCCACCTGGGTCAGGGATCTGCATCGCGGCTCATACGACGCCTGGCAGCCGGTTGTCCGCGCCCAGCGCTCGGCGTTCGATGCACTGCTCGCACCGGTCTGGCCACGCGTCCAGGACCTGCACCGCGCCGAGTTCGCGCGATACGCCGCGATCACCGCGCAACACGGCATCGGCCACGCTCTGACCAGCACCATTCTCGGCTCCCGGCTGAACGGCCATGCGTGGGAGTTGCCCGTCGCGACCACCACGCGCGAGGTCCACCCGGCCGGGCGCGGCGTACTGCTGCTACCGACGTTCCACTGGACCGGTGACCCGCTCGTATCGGACATGCCGGGCCGCCCCGTGACGGTGACCTTCCCGGCCGGCCCGCGCATCCCGCTCCCGCCGTCCGCCGTCGCCTCGGCGCAGGACGCACTGGCCGAAGTGCTCGGCCGCACACGACTGCGCATCCTGACGCTCAGCGGCGACGGCCTGAGCACCAGCGGGCTGGCCCGCGGCCTGGGCCTGAGCGCCGCGACCATCTCCGTGCACACCGCGGCGCTGCGCGCAGCCGGATTCATCACCAGCGCCCGGGACGGCAAAACAGTGGTGCACCGACGCACCGCGCTCGGCAGCCTCCTCCTCGGCATCCCGTACGACGCCGAGTAACACGCAACACAATGATCAGCTGCCGTCCGGTCGGACGATTGTACTGATCGGCATCGAGGTGACGGAGGCGAACTGCACCGCGGAGCCGGGGCGCGGGGCGTGGATGATCAGGCCGTTGCCAACGTACATGCCGACGTGGGTGCGCCCGGAGAAGTAGATCACCAGGTCGCCCGGCTCGATATCGGACAGCGACACGGTCTGTCCCGCGTCCGCCTGCTCCTGCGAGGTGCGCGGGAGCATGACGCCCGCCGCGCTCCAGACGTGCTGCATCAGGCCCGAGCAGTCGAAGCCGTCCGGGCCGACCGCACCCCAGATGTACGGCTTGCCGAGCTCCGCGTAGGCGGACTCGATCGCCTTCTGCGCGCGGGGGACGTCGATGCCCTGGCTCACGTCCGAGGCCACGGTGGTCAGCAGCGTGCCGAGCGACGGGGCCTGCGCGGGCACGGAGGTGCCGAGCCCGTCGCCGGTCGCGCCCTGGGCCAGCGCGTGCGTGACGGCTTGCTGGTCGGCGGCGTCGAGGTCAGCGAGTTGCTGACGGGCCTGCGCGAGCTCGGCCTGGATCAGCGAGCGCGAGGAGACCAGCTGGGTTCGGGCCGCCTGCAACTCCTGCAGTTCCTGCTCCCCCAGCGTCGACAACGCGTCCAACTGACGCTGCGCCTGCTCCGCGACGCGGATCTGCTGGTCGTCGAGCGCGGCGACGCGGTCGTTCATGCCGGCGCGCTGGAGGTAGTTGTCGGGGTGCGTGGCGAACAGCAGCGCGAGCGCCGAACTGTAGTCAGGGTCTCGATACTGCTGCGCCGCGAGCCTGCCGAGCCCTCCGTCGAGCGTGTCGAGGAGCTGCCGCGTCTGCGCACTCTGGCCGTCGGCGTCGTTGATCGCGGCCTGAAGCTGCGCGATCCGCTCCTCGTCCGCGTCGAACCGCTGCGTTGCCGCCTCAGCCTGCGCATAGAGAGTGGAGATGTGCTGCTCGGCCGCCTGGCGCACGTCCGATGCCGGCTGAGCGTGACCCACACCGGCGCCGAGCCCCAATGCGGCGCACGCCGCGGCGGTCACCGACGCGGCACGATGCCCTGGACCCGAAGTCTGTCGATGCACGGAGCGCAACGTATCGGTCGAATCCGGGCTCGATCAAACATACGTCACCCGCCCGAGCGAATAGGAGGATTTCCCGCTAACTCCGCCCGAGCCTGCGAACCAGCATCGAGGATGGCACCGGGCGGGCGCCGGAGCGGCGGACGCCGTCGGCGACCTCCTTGTCGGAGGACACGACGATCAGGGGACGGCCCTGGGGCTCGGCGGCGACGAGTCTGCGGATCAGCTCGTCGGCGATCTCGCCGCCGCGGGAGAACAGCACCCTGACGCCCTTGTGCTGCGGCACCGGGACCGGGCCGCCGAGTTCCGCGCCGTCGAAGACGCAGGTCACCTCGGCGCCGGTGCGGGCCGCGATGCCGCCGAGGCCCTTGAGCAGCCTTATCCGCTGCTCGTGCAGGGACAGCGTCGGGAAGCCGGTCTTGGTCACGTTGTAGCCGTCGACGACGAGGTGCGCGCGCGGCAGGGCCAGCAGCGCGTCCAGGATCGCCGGGTCGTCGACCGCGCGCGCCTGGCCGGACACGTCGTGGGCACCCAGCGTGTCGGCCCGCACGGCCTCCACGGTGTCCGCGGGACGCGCGTCCGTGGGCGAGATGGCCAGCTCCCGCTGCAGGCCCGCGGCGGCCTCGCTGATGGTCTCCAGGAGCAGCCGCATCCGCACCTCGTCCGCGCCGCGGCTCGCCCGGGTGGCGCTGCGCGCCGTCTCCAGGGCCGCCTCGGATTCGACGAGCCGCGCCCTGATCCGGCGCAGCTCCGCCTCGGCCGCGGACACCTGGATCGAGGCCGCGTTCTGCACCGCGCTGCTCTCCGACACCGCCTCGCGGGCGTGCGCCTGAGCCCGCCTCATATCCGCCTCGAGCTGCCGGATGCGGCGGCGCAGCGAGTCGCCCTCGCGGCGTTCGGCGGCCAGTTCGGCCTTGAAGCGCTCCGACTCGGCCTTGCTCTGCTCGCGGATCGTGTCGATCTCCGCCTTGAGCCTGGCCACCTCGTCACCCAGATGCTCGTCCGCCAGCGCCCGCTCGGACGCGCGGGACGCGAGTTCGGCCTGGTCAAGCAGCGCCGGCCAGCCCTCCGGGCGCAGCAGGTAGACGATCGCGGCCACGTCGCGCGGGTCGGCGGCCGGCGGGATCGCCCCGGCGAACAGCGCCTCGGCCACCTCGGGGTACGTGTCGCGCACCCGCTCGGCGACCCGGCCGCGGAAGACGGAGTCCGCCTCCAGCGCCGCGGCCAGCGGGGTCGCCGCGAGTCTGGCCCGCTTGGCCGGGGTGAACTTGGCGAAGGGGCGCAGCGAGACCGGCAGCGTGGCGGCCGGCAGGCCGCCCGCGACCTGCGCCGCGAAGTCCAGCACGCGCGCCCGGACCGGCTCGGACAGGGCGGCGGCGCTCGGGCTGCGATCGGGCGCGGCACCGGGCGTGTCGTACCCGGTCTCCTCGCCGCTCATCTCTCGCCTTCCGTCCCTACGATGACTGGTGGTCAGGGTATTTCCCAGCGTAGACGCTTTCACGCGCCATACGAGAGCCCCCGCGCGCCCCCGGGGCGTCGCGGTCTAAGCTGAACGGCATGGTGACCGCGATAGTGATGATCAAGGCCGAGACCGGTCTGGTCCCGGAGACCGCCGCGTCCGTGGCCGCACTGGCCGGGATCAGCGAGGTCTACTCGGTGACCGGCGAGTGGGACCTGATCGCCATCGCCCGGGTGCAGGCGCACGAGGATCTCGCCGACCTCATCCCGGGCCGCCTCAACAAGGTGCACGGTGTCCTGCGCACCGAGACGCACACGGCCTTCCGCGCCTACAGCGACGTGGACCTGGACGCCGCCTTCGCGCTGGGCCTCGAGTAGCCGCCGCCGAGCCTCATGCCGTCCGGATAAACACGTTCCCCTCCGTACCCGCACGGTACGGAGGGGAAGTGCGTTGTGGCTACAGCTTTTTCCGCTTTTCGGTGCGGATGGGTGCGAACCCGCCGACCGGCTCGGTCAGTGGTGGCCGCTGGAGATCGCCTGGTGGTACTCCTCCTCGGTCGGCTTCTCCACCCGCTCGCCGAAGTACCAGCGCGTCGCCCGGGCCCGCAGCTTGGCCAGCCGCAGGTTCGGCGCGGGCACGCCGTTGGCGTCGGTGACGTCGGTCAGCGTCAGCGGACGGTGCACGTCGTGCGCGGTCAGCTTGTGCAGGTCGCCCGACGGCAGCGGGGTGTGGATCTCGGAGAACTCGCCCTCCGGGGACCGGGTGATGATGCCGGACTCGCGTCCGTGCAGCACCTTGTCCCGGTCCCGGCGCTGCAGGCCGAAGCAGATCCGCCGGGTGAGCCAGAAGGCGAACACCGGCCCGACGAAGAACAGCACCCGGTCGACCCAGGTGATCGTCTCCACCGAGAGGTTGAAGTGGGTGGCGATCAGGTCGTTGCCGCCGTTGAGCCACAGCACGCCGTACACCACGATGCCGGCCACGCCGATCGCGGTGCGGGTCGGCATGTTCCGCGGCCGGTCCAGGATGTGGTGCTCGCGTTTGTCCCCGGTGACCCAGGCCTCGAAGAACGGGTAGATCGCGAGGCCGGTGAAGATTATTCCGGGCACGACCAGCGAGGGGATCATCACGTTCAGCGAGAGCGTATGACCCCAGAAGTTCCACTCCACGTTGGGCATCATGCGCAGGCTGCCCTCGAGGAAGCCGATGTAGAAGTCCGGCTGCGAACCCGCCGTGATCTGCACCGGCGTGTAGGGGCCGTAGTCCCAGATCGGGTTGATCGACACCAGGCCGCCGAGCAGCGCGATGAAGCCGAAGACCACGAAGAAGAAGCCGCCCGCCTTGGCCATGTACACCGGCATCAGCGGCAGGCCGACCACGTTCTTGTTGGTGCGTCCCGGGCCCGCCCACTGGGTGTGCTTCTGGTAGAAGACCAGGATCAGGTGAGCGGTGATCAGCCCCAGGATCAGGCCGGGCACCAGCAGGATGTGGATGGTGAACAGCCTCGGGATGAAGTCGTGTCCCGGGAACAGTCCGCCGAACAGGAAATACGAGATGTACGTTCCGATGATCGGGATCGACAGCACGACGCCCTGGGCGATGCGCAGACCGGTGCCGGAGAGCAGGTCGTCCGGCAGCGAGTAGCCGGCGAAGCCCTCGAGCAGCGCCAGCACGAACAGCGTGAAGCCGATCAGCCAGTTGAGCTCGCGCGGCTTGCGGAACGCCCCGGTGAAGAAGATCCGGAGCATGTGCACCATGATCCCCATCACGAAGACCAGCGCGGCCCAGTGGTGGATCTGCCGCATCAGCAGGCCGCCGCGCACGTCAAACGAGATGTTCATCGTGCTGGCGTAGGCCTCGGACATCTTGATGCCGTCCAGCGGCGTGTACGAGCCGTTGTACGTCACGTCGGTCATGGACGGGTTGAAGAACAGCGTCAGGAAGATGCCGGACAGCAGCAGGATGATGAAGCTGTAGAGGCAGATCTCGCCCAGCATGAAGGACCAGTGGTCCGGGAAGATCTTGCGCAGTTGCTTCTTTGCCGCGCTCGTGGTGCCGAGTCGCTGGTCCAGGTAGTCGGAGACCTTCCCGCCGATCGTGGTCGGGACGATCTCCTCGTTTGGATTAGACACAGAGGTGCTCATCCGCGTTCCCCTTCCACCGCATCGCATGCGGACGCATGGTGTCGACCGAAGGTACTCATCCGCGTTCCCAGAAGCTCGGACCGACTGGCTGGTCGAAGCCGGCCTTGGCGACCAGGTAGCCGTCGGCGTTGACAGTGATAGGAAGCTGCGGCAGCGAGCGCGCCGCCGGGCCGAAGATGACCCTGCCGTCATCGGAGAGGTCGAAGGTCGACTGGTGGCAGGGGCAGAGCATGTGGTGTGTCTGCTGTTCGTAGAGCTGGACCGGGCAGCCGACGTGCGTGCAGATCTTCGAGAAGGCCACGATGCCCTCGTAGCCCCAGTTGATCTCCTGCTGCGACTTGATGTCCGCCGGGTTGAGCCGGACCAGCAGGATCGCCGAGAGGGTCATCATGTCGACGACCTCCTCGCCGGCCGTGAGCACGGCGGCCGGGCTGGCGCTGACCAGCGAGCCGATCTGGATGTCCTCGGGCTTGATGCCGCGGCCCTGGGTTCCGTCCAGCGAGATCGAGTTGTCGTTGATGATCAGCTCGCCGGCGGCCCACGCCGTCTGCCGCTGCGTCGTGCCGGGCAGCGGGCCGAGGTCGCGCATGATCCACAGCGCCGGCAGCGGCAGCACCGCCATCGCGCCGAGCAGCGTCCGGCGGATCAGCGGACGCTGCTTCCAGCCGGAGTCCTCGAGACCCCGGTTGAACTCGGCGGCGCCCGCGGCCTTGTCCTCGGGAGAGGACTCCAGCACGTGCCGCTCCTGCGGCAGCTCGACGTCCGTCATCAGGGTGCGCGCCCAGTAGATCGCGCCCGCGCCGAGCGAGAACAGCGCCACGCCCAGGGTGATGCCGAGGGCGAAGTTCGACGCCGACATCGCGCCGATCGGGAAGAAGTTCACGATCGACGAGGTGTTGTTCGGCACCTCGGTGTAGCAGACCATGAACGCGATCGTGGAGATGGCGGACAGCACGAACAGCCCGGCCACGATGCGCTCGGACCGCTTGGCCGCCTTCTCGTCGATATCGGTCAGCCGGGGCTGGTGCTCCGGCAGGCCCGGGTCGGCGAAGGGCCTCTCCGCGACGGCCCCGTGCCCGTGGCCGTGCTCCTGCTCAACGGCGACCGCGCCGTGCTCCTCGTGTGTCATGTCACCGCTCATGGTTACTCCTTGCCCCCCTTCGTCCCAGCCGCGGCCTTGGCCTTGGCGACCCGCTCAGCGGAGGCCTTCGTCGTGTGCGCCGCGATCCAGACCGCGAACAGCAGCAGCGCGATCAGGCCGATGGTCCAGATGAAAAGACCCTCGGACGTCGGGCCGAGTCGGCCGAGGCCGGCACCGCCGTAGTTGGGCTCGTTCCGCATCGTGACGATGTACGAGATGATCGCCTGCTTCTCCATCGGGGAGATGACCGTGTCCGGGAAGTTCGGCATGTTCTGCGGGCCGGTCAGCATGGCCTCGTAGATCGCCTTCGGATTGGTCTGCGTCAGCGCCGGCGCGTACTTGCCGTCGCTCAGCGCGCCGCCCTCACCGGAGAAGCTGTGGCACTCCGAGCAGGTGGTGCGGAACAGCACGCCGCCGAGCTGCACCAGGCTGGCGTCCACCTGGTACTTGCTGGGGTCCGGGACCGCCGGGCCGCCACCGAGCGAGTCGATGTAGGCGGCCATCTCGTCGATCTGCTCCTGGGTGTAGAGCACGGCCTTCTTCTGGATCTGCGCGCCCGGCTGCTGGGCGGGCATCCGACCCGTGGAGACCTGGAAGTCGACCGCGGCGGCGCCGCTGCCGACGAGGCTGGGCCCGTAGCTCGAACCCTCGCCTTCCTCGCCGTGGCAGCTGGAGCAGGTCGTCTCGTACAGCGCCTTGCCGTTGGCGATCTGCTGCGCGCTGCTGGTCCCGCTGCTGGCCGACGCGTCAGCAGGCGAGAGGAACGCGGCGAAGACGGTGCCCACTGTAGCGAGTGCGAGCACCAGGACGACGAACGCTGCCAGCGGGTGGCGTCGCCGTGTAGAGAGCGATTTCACGACTAGTGTCCCTAATGGAGCTTCTCGTCCGGAATTACTTGAGCACGTAGATAACGAAGAACAGGCCGATCCACACCACGTCGACGAAGTGCCAGTAGTACGACACGACGATCGCGGAGATCTCCTGGTCGTGGGTGAAGCGCTTGGCCTTGTAGGTGCGCATCAGCACCATCAGGAAGGCGAGCAGACCACCCGTCACGTGCAGTCCGTGGAAGCCGGTCGCCAGGAAGAAGGCGCTCGTCCACTGGTTCTCCGAGATCGGGTGCCCGTCCTTGACCAAGGAGGAGTACTCGAAGACCTGCAACGAGATGAACACGGCGCCGAGGATGAACGCGAGGATGTACCACTCGCGCATGCCGTAGCGCCGGACGTTGAGGATGGAGCCGGTGCGCTTGACCTGGTGGCGCTCCGCCGCGAACACGCCGAACTGGCAGGGGAACGAGGACGAGACCAGGATGATCGTGTTGATCGTCGACAGGGTCACGTCGAGGTGCGCCGCGTTCGCCTTGAAGAACGCGTCCCCGGACACCGAGCGCAGGGTGAAGTAGATCGCGAACAGCGCCGCGAAGAACATCAACTCGGAGGCCAGCCAGATGATCGTCCCGACGCTGACCAGGTTGGGCCTATTGGGCACCCGGTGCGCGGGTGCGGCTTGGGTTGCAGTTGCTGTCGCCACGGCGGCCATTATTGCCCCCCGCCACTACGCCGCCGTCGTCGGGGTACCCCTTTGGCGCTGGTGTCGCTGACGATCCTTCGAATGGCGGGTGGGAAACCGGGGATGATTAGTCCAAACGGGGAAGAAGCAGCGCACCCCGACCGGCTCTGACCACATGTCAGCGGTCCGGTTCCCCTCGTGTCCGGTCTCGGGTTCCCGCGTTATCAGATCGTTAGGGCTGGTTTCGGCGCGGGCCCGGTCCTAGGCTGGTCGCACGTGCGCGCACTACCGGTGAGTCCTCAGAGTGGAGGCGGGTCCATGTCCGCAGCAGCATTGGCAGCTCAGTCCGACACGGAGGGGTCCGGGGTGGGCGGGTCCACCGCGTCCGGTGCCCCGCCCGAGGCCTCGGTGAAGAGCCTGAAGGTCCTGCTCTACAGCGACGACGCGAAGGTGCGCGAGCACCTGCGGCAGTCGCTCGGCTCCCGGCCCGACGCCGCCCTGCCCGAACTGGCCGTGGAGGATTTCGCCACCGCCCCCGCGCTGATCGCCCGGATGGACGCCTCGCTCAAGGGCCAGCGCGTCGACCTGGTGATCCTGGACGGCGAGGCGGTGCCGGCCGGCGGGATGGGCCTGGCCAGGCAGCTCAAGGACGAGATCTACCAGTGCCCGCCGCTGCTGGTGCTCACCGGCCGCGCGCAGGACGGCTGGCTGGCCACCTGGGCCAGGGCCGACGCCGTCGTCTCGCACCCGATCGACCCGGTCCGGCTCGCGGACGTGGCCGTCGGACTGCTGCGTGCCCGCGTAGGCTGATCCCCGCCCTGACCGCCCGGTCCGGGACCGAGATCAGCGCGTGGAAGGAGGGCCAGAACGATGACGGCAGTGGAGGTCACCCAGTCCTGGCCCCGAGTCCTCGGCGCGCTGATCCGCCGCGAGGACCTGTTCGCCGAGGCCACGGCCTGGGCGATGAACGAGATCATGACCGGCGCGGCCACCCCGGCGCAGGTGGCCGCTTTCGCGGTGCTGATGCGGGCCAAGGGCGAGACCGTGGCCGAGATCGAGGGCCTGGTCGCGGCGATGTACCGGCACGCGAAGCTGATCGAGGTGCCCGGGCCCACGGTGGACGTGGTCGGCACCGGCGGCGACGGCGCGAAGACGGTGAACATCTCGACGATGTCCGCGATCGTGGCCGCGGGCGCCGGAGCCCGGGTCGTCAAACACGGCAACCGGGCCGCCTCCTCGTCCTCGGGCGCGGCGGACGTGCTCGAACAGCTCGGCGTGCGGCTGGACCTGACGCCGCGACGGGTCGCCGAGGTGGCCGAGGAGGTGGGCATCACCTTCTGCTTCGCGCAGACCTTTCACTCCGCCCTGCGGTACGCCGGTACCGCGCGCAAGGAGATCGGCGTCCCGACCGCGTTCAACATGCTCGGCCCGCTGACCAACCCGGCGCAGGTGAAGGCGCAGGCCGTGGGCGTGTCCGACCAGCGGATGGCCGGGGTGCTCGCCGGGGTGCTGGCGCGCCGCGGCAACAGCGCGCTGGTCTTCCGCGGCCTGGACGGGCTCGACGAGCTGACCATCACCACCGGCTCGACGGTGTGGACGGCGCACTGCGGGACGGTGACCGAGGAGGTCTTCGACCCGCGCGAGGTCGGCATCGAACTGGCCCCGATCGAGGCGCTGCGCGGTGCGGACGCGGCGTACAACGCGGACGTGGCGCGCAAGCTGCTCGCCGGCGAGACCGGCCCGGTGCGCGATGCGGTACTGCTCAACGCCGGGGCCACCCTCGCGGCCCTGACGGCGCTGGAGATGCCCGAGGGCAAGCTGCCGCCGTTGGCCGAGCGACTCGCCGAGGGCATCGAGCGCGCGCTGCGCTCCCTGGAATCGGGCGCCGCGGCGGCCATCCTGGACCGCTGGGCCGCCGCCACCCGCGCGTAAAGGCAAAGGCGCGCAGATACCCGTCGGCCCCCGGTTTCAAACCGGGGGCCGATCAGTGTGATCAGCACACTCCGGTGCGCCGATCGGTGGACCGATCGATGCACCGTCGCTGATTCACCCGGAGTAGGCGTTCACCCGGAGAGCACGGCGCGCAGGTCGTGCAGCCGCTGCTCCACGGCCGTGCGCTGGTCCGTGGTCGCCCACAGTGCCATCCACTCGCTCTCCGGGCCGCTGACCTTGTCCAGCGCGGCGAGCGCGAGCAGCGCCGAGTCCTGGTCGGTCACCGGTCTATGCAGGCTCAGCCACTCGTCGACGGACGGATTGCCGGTCGCGGCGCTGCGCGAGCGCCCGGCCGCGACCAGGCCCGCGGCGGCCACCGCGAGGTGCCCCTCGTCCAGCTCGAGGCGTCCGGGACGCTCGGCGACGGCCGCCAGCACCTCGCTCAGCCGCTTCTGCACCTGATCGTCCGGGGTCTCCTCGATCTCGTCGAAGAAGTCCATCGCGACGTCGTTGTCGAACGGCCCGACATACCAGGTACCCATGGCGCTCGCCTGCCTCCGTCCCTTCCCCCCGTGCGTCACTGTGATGACCCTTAGACGCAAGGTAACCGGGATTGGGCCGGTCCGCTATGCGGAGACGGGTTTCCCGTTGAGCGTGGGACCATACGCCGACCCCTTGACCAGGCCCGCCCAGTCGAGGGTGAAGGTGCAGATGCCGTTGTCGACCGCCACCGTCCGCGTCCGGGTGCCGTTGATGGTGACCACGTCGCCGTCGATCACCTGGTTGTAGAACCATTCGGCGTCGGCGGTGTGGCAGTGCACGCAGCCGTGCGAGTCGTCGTTGGCCGAGCCGATCTCCGAGTCCCAGGGCGCCGCGTGCACGTACGTGCCGCTCCAGGTGATCTGGGTGGCCCAGTTGACGAAGTCGTCGTAGACGTCTCCGCCTCCGTAGTTGCCCTTCATCTCGACCGGGTTGCCCTTGCCGAGCACCGCCATCGTGCCGGTGTAGGTCACGAAGGTCTCGGCCGTGGTCTGGCCGGTGTCGATCGGGAAGGTGCGGACGACCTTGCCGTCCTGGTAGCAGGTGGCCTGGAACTTGTCCTTGTCGATGATCAGGCGCAGGTCGCGTGAGCTGATGCCGAAGTCGTGCGAGGCGTAGTCCTTGACCCCGAACTGGTGCGAGCCGAGCCTGACTCCGTTGAGGTTGAAGGCGATCGAGACCTTCGTGCCGACCGGCCAGAAGTTCTCCGGCCGCCAGTCCGCGACGGCGCCGCTCGAATCGTTGGAGACCCAGTACCAGGCGCCCTTCACGGCAGGGGTCGTGGTCACGACGCAGGCCTTCTCGAGCGCGGCCTGATACTCCGTCGGCACGTAGTTGGAGAACGTGACGCGGATCGGCTGCCCGACCCCGACCGTGGATCCGCGCGGCGGCACGACGGACGACACGCCGAAGGTCGACGAGGGCGCGAGCGTGTGGAAGGCGACGTTCGATGTGGTGGCGTGGCCCGCGGAGTTCTTGGCGACGATGGTGAGCGTGTAGCCGGTGTCGACGTTCAGCACGTTGTCCGACGTCCAGGAACTGGTGTCGCTGGAGAGCGTGCCGCTGGTCTGCTGCTGACCCGAGAGCGACACTGACTCGATCGTGCCGCCGAGCACCTGGACGCTCACGGCCTTCGACGGGTCCACGCCCGTCGCGCCGTTCACCGGGACCGTGGCCACGGTCGGCGGCGGCACGCTCGGCGAGGCGCTCGCGGAGGCCTTCGACGACTTCGCGGCGCCCGCCGCCGCGCCGGTCGCGGTCCCGGAGGCGGACGGCGAGCCCGAGGCGGATCCGGTGGCCGCGATCGTGGCCAGCACGCCGCCGATGACGACCACGCCGGCGCCGCCGGCCAGCAATACGTTGCGACGGTTCAGCAGGGTCGCGGGAGCCCCCGCCACGGCCGGATTCAGGGCACCGTTCAGGGCGTCGGGGGCCTTGGGCACGTCCTTGGGGACGGCGGGAGACTCCGGCGGCGCTTCGACGGGCGGGTCGACAGGCGGCTCTGCCGGAGGTTCAGCCGGTGGTTCGGGCTGCGGTCCGGCCGCCGCCTCAGGCCGCGGCTCGGCGGGTGCTTCAGACGTTGGCTCAGACTGCGCCGCGCCTCCTGGCTCGGCAGCCGCTTCAGACCTTGGCTCAGACTGCGCCGCAGCCGCTGGTTCGGCAGGTACGTCAGACGTTGGCTCAGCCTGCGCCGCGGCCGCTGGTTCGGCCTGCGCTTCAGGCTGTGCAGCGGCCCCTGGCTCGGCCGCCGCCTCGGACCGCTCGGTCCCCTCGTCGTCCGCCATGTTCGCGCCCTCCCACTGTGACCCGCGGTCTACGCCCCCTGTCAGGGCACAGCGTATGCAGCAAGGGCCGGTACGGAAATTCCGTACCGGCCCTTGCTGAGGTTCTGTTACAAAACTACAACCTGTCAGTAGTGCTTGTTCTCGCCGCGGTAGTACTCCATGACGAAGCCGTACACGCCGAACGCCGCGAACGGGGCCGCGAAGTAGATCAGCCAGAAGCCGATCGCCACGCCCAGGAACGCCATGGCCAGCGCGATGCACATGACCAGCGGCCAGTAGCTCGTGGGCGAGAAGAAGCCCTGCTCGCCGGAGCCCTCGTGCGGCTCGGCGTCGTCCCGGTCGTCCGGCCCCGGGCCGATCCGGCGGGCCGTGAAGTACAGGTAGTACGCGATCATGCCGGACAGGCCGGTGGCCATCACCAGCGCGGCCGTGCCCGTCGGGTCGTGCGAGGTCCACCAGTAGACGCCGACCATGACGATCAGGAAGAGGCAGATGTAGAAGAACATCTTCGCCGTGATCTTCATCGGGTGATCACTCCTCTCCGGACTTCTCGGCGGACGGCCTGCCGCCGCCGGCGGCGGCCTTCTTCGCGGCTCTGCGCGCGGCCTTGGCCTCGGCGGCCTGCGCCTCGCGCTCCCTCATCAGCGCCTTCTTCGCGGAGTGCCCGCGCTCGCCGTTCTCGATCTCCATCAGCGCCACCTCGGGGTGGTGCAGGTCGAAGGCCGGGGACTCGGAGCGCACCCGGGGCAGCGAGTTGAAGTTGTGCCGCGGCGGCGGGCAGGAGGTCGCCCACTCCAGTGAGCGGCCCCAGCCCCACGGGTCGTCCACGGTGACCCGCTTGCCGGACTTCGC
>NZ_DASZKT010000008.1:0-23981 GCF_035552695.1 Actinospica sp. | reverse complement strand
GGCGGCTGACTATCGCCGCGCGATGCGCAGGCGCGGGCAAGCTCGTGTCGGCCAGGCCAGTGCGGATGAACAGGCGCAGTTGCGGCGCGATTCCCATGCGATGCGAGCCGCGATCACCCAACCCAGGACGATGCTCAAGGTTCTCCTACCTGACCCCGACATCAACGAAGCCGCGCAGGCGATGGTGAACACGGCCTACCAGATCAAGGAAGCCGCTGATTCCACTGAAGTAAGTGCCGCACAGGAGAGAGCGCGGGCCGCCCAGGACACCTTCGTAGAGTTGGCTGCACGGTACTTCGCGGACGGCCCGGGAGCGCTTGAACCGAGTCGTCAGCCAGGCTCTAGAACAGTTCGCCTACTGCGAACTCGTCGCGACGGCCGTCGGTCCAGGTCGCAGCGAGCTGATCTCTGACCACCGTCACCTGGACCGGCACGGGAACGCTCGCGGTGCGGCCGAGGCGGTGCAGCGACACGTACAAGGTCGGCAGGTCCGGAGCCGGGGCGGCGGTCAGGTAAGGGACCGCGCTGTATTCGCCGAACGCGTTGCCGCCCTGGTAGCGGGCGACGCCGGCGCCGGTCCAGCCGTGCAGCGGTACCAGGTCGACGGTCAGATCGCCGCTGTGCACCAGCGTGTCTACGACGACCGGCTCGCGCGCGTCCGCGAGCGCGAAGGAGCCCTCGCGCGCTGTCCAGCCCGCGGGGGCCGTGACGAGGTGGGCGCGCAACTCCGTGCCCTGATGCAGCACTGAGAGTGTGACCACGCGCGCGCCCGGCAGGTCTGTGCCGCCGAAGCGCGGTCGGTACCAGGAGGCGGCCCAGCCGTCGCCGGTCGCGGTGCCGCGCAGGCCTGCTCGCTGCGTGGACCGGCCCCATTCGTCGACCAGCGCCAATTGGCCGTCCACGCCATCGGTCCACGCGTCGCCGACGCCCGGCGCGGTGTGCGTGGAGTAGCCGATCGAGGCGTAGTTCGGGTCGCCGTTCTCCCGGTCCGGATCGTCGATGTGGTCGCTCGCGTGATTGGCGATCCGCACGACGCCGTCGCCGGACTGGACCACCCAGCCCACGCCATGCAGCGTCCTGACATGGTCTTCGTGCCGCTCGGACTGCTGCGGCCGCTCGCGCTCGGTCCACAGCGGATGGTCTGCGGGGGCGGCCAGGCCGAGGAAGCCCATCCCGGCGAAATAGGGCGAGCCGGGGCCGCTGTAGACCTGGCACATCGGCAGGAATTGCGCGGCGCCGTGGCCGAGAGTCGGCGGTCCATCGACGCCCACGCCGAGGTCCGTGTAGTGGCGCAGGACTCCGGAGGCCAGGCGGCGTATCGCGCCCGGCGACTCGTTGCCGACCCCGGCCAGGCCCGCCGCCCACAGCCCGCCGAGCACCGCCTGCCGGTACGTCAGCGAGCGGCCGTGGTGCAGCGGGGAACCGTCGGCGGCGAAAAGCAGCGCGTAGGAATCGGCGAACTCACCGAGCCGGGCACGGAAGAGCTCCCGCCGCTCGGACGGCTGATCGGTGAGCTCGTACCACTGCCACAGGAACGTCTGGATGACCCACGAGTTGTAGTGATCGACGCGGTTTCCGTGTCCGGTCACGGCGCTGATCGGGCCGTCGTTGTACCAGCCGTCGCCGAGATACCAGGACTCGGCGCGGTCGACGTCGGGCTGCGCGTGGCCGCCGGGCACGTCGTAGCCGACCGAGCGCACGAACGCCTCGATGACCGCGGTGAACAGCAGCCAGTTGTTGTCCGAGCCGTGCTTGGTGGCGTGGTGGGTGAGCCAGTCGGCGAGCTGATCGCGCAGCTTGCCGTCCAGCCGGTCCCAGACCCGCTCGCGGCTGAGCGCGAGACCGAACGCGAGGTTCGCCGCCTCCACGATCGGCTGCGGCGTCCCGCTCCAGCGCCTGATCCGCAACTCGTCGACGCCGATGGCCCGGCCCCAGTGGTCGGGACCGCCGGGCTCCATCGCGGCGGCGAGGCCGCGCGCGTACCAGCCCGCGTGGTCGTGCGGATCATCGGCCCGGCCGGCCAGCAGCGGCGCCGCGATCAGGAAGCTGCGCGCGAACCCCTCGATCCCGTCGCTGCGGATGCCCGCCCCCGAGGGCCTGCCGGGCGGGGTGATCAGACCGCCGGAGGGCGAGGCGTGCTGACGGGCGGTCAGCAGCCAGTGATCGGCCACCGCCTCCCAGTGGTCCCTGGTCCAGCCGGTGCGGGGGGACAGGTCACGGTCTTCGGGAGGCAGTCGCAGTTGCGTCATGGCTCTCGTCCTCACAGGGTGCGGCGCAGGCGGGGCGTGAAGGTGGAGTGGAAGATGGTGGAGGCGGCGCCGACGGCCACGGCCTCGCTGCTGCTGACGGAGCGCTCGACCCGGACGCGGCGCAGCCGTCGCGCGGTGGGGTAGGCGTTGACCGCGTGCTCGACCTCGGTGAGGTAGATCTCGGCGACGTCCTCGGTGAAGAAGGGCCCGCCGATCACGACGAGGTCGATGTCCAGCAGATCGATCAGGGCGAGCACGCCCTTGCCCACGGCCTTCGCCGCCTGACGAACCGTCAGGCGACTTTGCTGACGCGCGGCCGTGCGCGAGGGCTGGTCCGCCGGGAGGAAGCTCCCCGGGTTGCATTCCAGCAGCAGTTCGGGCCGTCCGGACGCGTCGATCCGGCCGAGTGTCACGGCGCAGAGCTGGCCGAACTCGCCGGCGTTCGCGGTCAGTCCGCGGTAGAGGTCGCCGTTGAGGAAAAGCCCGGTCCCCACGCCCGTCCCCAGATAGAGGTAGACGAAGTCGCGCGCGCGGCTGCCGCGGCCGATCCAGCGTTCGCCGACCGCCGCGGCCGAGCAGTCCTTCTCGATCACGATCGGGCAGGAGAAGCGCCGCTCGAGCAGCGTGCGCAGCGGCACGTCGCGCAGCACCGACATCAGCGGCGGGTCGAGCACCGTGCCGGAGACCGTGTCCACCGGGCCGGGTGTGGCCACGCCGATGCCGAGGAAGCCCTGCTCCCAGCGGCCGCGCCCGGCCTGTTCGAGCACTGTCTCGCCGAGGTCCGCGATCTGCGTCACCACCGCGCCCGGGCGCGGGTCCGAGGTGATCGGCTCGGCGTTCCGGGCGACGATGCGGCCCGAGAGGTCGACGAGCACCGCCGTCAGCACATTGGGATCGATGTGGATGCCGAGCGCGTGCGCCGCGTCGTCGCGCAGCCGGACCGGGCTGCTCGGCTTGCCGACGGCCGAGTGCCGGCGGCGCTCCTCGACCAGCAGGCCGCGCTGGATCAGCGAGCGGGAGATGCGCGAGACGGACTGCTGGGTGAGCCGGGTGCGTTCGGCGATCTCGCCGCGGGTGATCGGGCCCTCCAGGCGCACGGTCTCGATGACCACGCACTCGTTGAAGGAGCCGAGGTCGATCTGATTGGCCCCGCCGCCGGCCGACGGCGACTGGACCGGCGGCGCGGAGCGGGCGCCGTTCGACACCGGCAGCGGCTCGCGGATCCAGCGGACCCGGCTGCGCGCGGCGCCGTCCGCGAAGCGGCCGAGGGCGGAGGCGAGGTCGAGCAGCACGCGCGTCGAGGACTCCGGGTGCCGGGCGGCGTCCAGCGCCAGCATCGCGCGCACGAAGGAGATCTCACCGGTCCGCTCGGGCGGCTGGTGGACCGTGATGCCGAGCCGCGCGCAGCGCCGCTCGATGTGCGCCTCCCACACGCCGGGCGGCTGCGGGCGCAGGATCACGGCGTGCAACTCCGGTTGCGCGTGAGTGCGGCGTACCGCGTCCAGGAAGGAGACCACGCCCTCGGGATCGGGCGCCGGCGGCTCGGGCGCCTCCGCCGCGGCCGTGGCGGCATTCGTCATCGCGGTGCTGACGGTGGCCAGCGCGTACGGGTCGAGGACCGGACCCGGGGGCGGCGGCACCGGAGAGGCGGGACGGCTGGCGAGGACGAGCAGCGTGCACTCGGCGTCGAGGTGCAGGCCGACCAGCCACAGGTCGCTCGGTTCCAGCGCGGGGCTCACCGGCACGCTCGGGATGGCGAGCTGGCTGCCGGTCAGGTTCCAGCGGCGGCGGGTCTCGGCGACGACGGTGTGCGAGCAGCCGAGCCGGCGGGCCAGCAGCCGCGACGTCCGGCTGTCCGGTGTCGCCGTCAGCACGCTCACCACGATCTCGCCCTCGTCCACCGCCGTCGGACGGCCGGTGCGTACCCGGTCCCGCAGACCGTCGACCCCCTCGGCGGCGTAGCGCTGCCGCCAGGTGGTCACGGTCTGCCGGGAGACGCCGAGGCGCCGCGCGATATCCGCGTTGCGCAGGCCCTCGGCGGCGAGCAGCACGATGGAGGCCCGCAGCGCCTGCGGGCCCTCACCGTCGGCCCACCGGCGCAGCACCGGGTGCCCCTCGGCACCCGGTGCCACGCCGGCGATGGTGGGCAGGTCAGGCATCTGCCGTGCCCGGGGTCAGGCGCAGCGTGCGGATCTGGAACGGACGCAGCGTCAGGTCGAACGCGCCGGCCTGCTGCGGCAGTTCGGCGGTCGGCTTCTCCAGCAGGTTCGTCTCCTGGACCCGCGCCACCGGGAACCCGACCGTCAGGCTCGTGCTCGCCCGGCCGCCGCGGGCCTCGTACAGCCGCACCACCACGTCCCCCGACTGATCGTCGGCGAGCTTCACGCTCTCCACGACCACGTCGGGACTGTCCACGACGACCAGCGGCCGCGGGTCGTCGCCCGCCGCGGTGGGCCGCAGCGGCAGGTTCAGCGCGTGGGCCTGCGCGAGCGCGACGCGGGTGTCGGCGCCGGGAACCACGGCGTACGTGAAGCGGTGCCGTCCGAGGTCGGCCTGCGGGTCCGGGGAGTTCGGCGCACGCAGCAGCGTCAGCCGCACGATGGTGGTGCTGCCGCCCTCCGGCCGGGTCTGCCGCGAGGCGTCGTAACCGTAGGTCGAGTCGGTGATCAGCGCCGCGCCCCAGCCGTGCTCGCCCACGTGCACCCAGCGATGGGCCCACGCCTCGAACCGCGCCGCGTCCCACGAGGTGTTCTCGTGCGTGGGCCGGTTGAGGTGGCCGAACTGGATCTCCGCCGAGGTGTGCTCGGCGTGCACGTCGAAAGGCCAGGCGGACTTGAGGACGGCGCTGCGCTCGCGCCAGTCGATGTCCGTGGCGATGTCGAGGCGCTGCGCCCCGGCCGCCAGGCGCACCTCCTGGACCAGGCTCGACTCCCCGAACGGCCGCTCGACGCGGACGACGGCCAGCAGCGGCCCGTCCTCGATGAGGGAGACCGTCGCCGGAGCGCCCTGATCGGCCGTCAGGTCCTGCCGGGTGTTGCGGTAGTGGCGTTCGAGGTTCCAGGCGGGCCACAGGTTCGGCTCGTCGCGGTGCAGCTGGAGCAGGTTGCCGGCGCCGCCCGGGGCGATCGCGTCCCGGCCGGTGACGACGTCGCGCACCGAGCGGAGCAGGCCGTCGGCGTCGACGTGCGCCTCGATCAGCCCGTTGGCCAGCAGGTATCCGCCCGCTGCGATCGCGGTCACGGTCACCGGCGACAGCTCGTGCAGATCCGTCAGCAGCGTGCCGCCGCCGAGGGCGCCGGCCGATGCCGCCGCCGCGTGCCGCCCGTCGGACAGGGGCTGCGCGGCGACGCCGGACGGGGGAGCGCTGGGAAGCAGGACCACCTCGCGGCGATCGTGCGCCGCCGCGTTGAGCACGCCCGTCGCCTCGCCGGTGCCGGTGCCGGTGCCCGCGCCGAGGGCCGCGGCGGCACGGGAGATCAGCGCCTCGAGCCGCTCGTGGATCCGGCCGAAGACCTGCTCGGCCTCGCGGTGCACCCAGGCGATGGACGTGCCGGGCAGGATGTCGTGGAACTGATGCAGCAGCGTCTGCTGCCACAGCTCGTCGAGTTCCTCGTACGGATAGGCGGCGCCGGTGCGCACGGCCGCCGTCGCCGACCACAGCTCCGCCTCGCGCAGCAGGGCCTCGGAACGCCGGTTGCCGCGCTTGGTCCTGGCCTGGCTGGTGTAGGTGCCGCGGTGGTACTCGAGGTAGAGCTCGCCGCGCCAGACCGGAGCCGCCGGATACTCCGCCTGAGCCGTCTGGAAGAACTCCGACGGGTTCTGGATCTCCACCCGCGGCGAGCCCTCCAGGTCGCGCAGCCGCCGCGCGCGCTCCAGCATCTCCCGGGTGGGTCCGCCGCCGCCGTCGCCGTGCCCGAACGGCGCGAGCGAGGTGCTGGCGACGCCCTTGTCGCGGAAATTGGACTGCGCGTGCGCGAGCTGACGGCCGGTCAGCTCCGCGTTGTAGCTGTCGATCGGCGGGAAGTGCGTCAGGATGCGGGTGCCGTCGATGCCCTCCCACTCGAAGGTGTGGTGCGGGATTTCGTTGGTCTCGCTCCAGTGCAGCTTCTGCGACAGGAACCACTCGGCCCCGGCCAGCCGCGCCAGCTGCGGATACGCGGCCGTGTAGCCGAAGGAGTCGGGCAGCCAGACGCCGTCCTGCTCGATGCCGAACTCCTCGGCGAAGAAGCGCCGCCCGTAGATCAGCTGCCTGGCCAGCGACTCGCCGCCGGGCATGTTGCCGTCGGCCTCCACCCACATGCCGCCGACGGGGACGAACGTGCCCTCGCCGACCGCCTTGCGGATCCGCTCGAACAGCTCGGGCCGGTGCTGCTTGACCCAGGAGTACTGCTGCGCCGATGAGCAGGCGAAGACCAGCTCCGGGTACTCCTCGGTGAGCGAGAGCACGTTGGCGAAGGTGCGCACGCACTTGCGCACCGTCTCCCGGATCGGCCACAGCCACGCCGAGTCGATGTGCGCGTGGCCGACGGCGCTGATCCGGTGCGCCGCGCCGTACGCGGGGCTGGAGAGCACCTCGACGAGTTCGCCGCGCGCCGCGGCGGCCGTGCCGGGCACGTCCCGCGGGTCGGTCGCGTCCGCGGCGCGCTCCAGCGCCCGCATGATCTCGTGCCTGCGCGGGCTCGCCAGGTCGAGTTCGCGCATCAGCTGGTCGAGCACCTCGACGTCGTGGATCAGTTGCCAGACCTCCTCGTCGCGCACCGCCAGGTCGGCGGAGACGAGGCGGTAGAGCGGGGTGTCGCCGGCCGTGGCCAGGTCGCCGAAGTGCGTGTTGCGGCCCTCCGCGCTCTGGATGCCGGGGTTGGCGGCGGCCTCGACGAGGAAGTCGACCCGGGTTCCGGCGTCGGCGCTAGCAGCGATGAGCACGGCCCGGTTCATCGGGTGCAGGCCGTGCAGCGCGCGCCCGTCGAGGGTGTGCACCAGGCCCTCCGCCTGTCCGCCGGGTCCGCGCTGGACGTCGAATCCGAGGTCGATCACGGCCTCCACCCGCCGGCCGGCCCACTCCGGCGGGATCTCGCCGGAGAAGCGGAACCAGGTGGTGGACCAGGGACCGCCCCACGGCTCGCCGACGGCGAACGGCAGGTAGTCGGCATCCGGTACCTGCAGCACCTCGGCCACCGGCACGGGCTCGCCGGGCACGTGCCAGGCCTTGACGTTCAGCTTCGCCTGGGCGGTGTAGAGGGCGGGTCGGACCAGTTGAGTGAGGTACCGCGTGATGCGGTCTTCTACCAGCTTGCGATCGTCGTGCATGGGTGGAGCGGTCCCTTCGGGATCGGTTCTACTGCGTCAGTTGCCGGCAGCGAGCGTCACACTGCTGATGTAGAGCGGCAGGTTGGTGTTGGTCGCGGCCAGTCGCAGGTCGGCGCTGAGGTTCTGCGCCTCCGCGAACTGCGGTCCGGTCAGCGTGACGGTCGCCGTCTGCCAACTGCCCGTTCCGCTGCCGGCCACGGTCGGCCCGCCCAGGTACGCGCTGCTCGGCGCGTCGTACTGCACCTGGAACCCCTGTCCCGCGACCGACCAGTAGGTCACCGTCGCCGTGACGGTCGACGCCGTGTAGACCTGGCTGGACGGGTCGATCTGCAGGTAGGCGTTCGCGCTGCCGACACCGGTCTGCGCGGTGGTCCAGGTCTCGAAGGCCGCTTGGCCGCCCTGCGTGGTGACGGTCAGGTTGCCGTCCGCGCCCGCGCCGGTGGCTCCGACGTTGAGGAAGACGAGGCCCGAGCCCGCACCCGTGGGGTCGTCCGCGGCGTCGGCGGTGACGCTGCTCGAGCCGCCGCTGGTGACCGGGCAGGTGGCCGGCACCGGGGTGCCGGCGGGCGCCGCTCCCGGGACGACGTTCCACTGGTCGAGCTGGGCGGAGGCCATGGTCACCGGGACGCAGACGCTGCCGTCGCCGAGCGTCGTCTGCGCCGGGACGTTCCCGGTGAGCGCGTCCACCACGTGGTACGTGCCGCCGACGAGGTTGAGCCCGGCCGGGTTCAGCGTGACCGAGCCGGTGTAGCCGAAGTACGCGTTGACCTCGCCGAGCGTCACGGTGGCGCTGCGGTGGTTGAAGGCGGTCGCCGGGACGACCTGAAGCGCGTGCGCGCTGGTCAGCTGCGCGTACGCCGGGGCGTACTGGCTGAGCTGCGAGCCGCTGGTCAGCAGCGTTCCGCCGGCCTGCTGATACGCCGTCAGGTTGGCGTCCACGCCGTTCAGCGGGAGCACGGCGCGGTAGTGCGACAGGCTGTCCGCGTGGTTGGCCAGTTCGTCACTCGTCACCACGGCGAACCCGGACTGGTAGCCGGCCCACAGCGCGGCGATCGCGTTCTCGACGCTGGAGAGGCTGCCGCCCGAGGCGTTGCCCCACGCCGTGGAGTAGTCGATGTAGACCGCGACCGGCTGCTGCGGGTAGGAGCCGGAAATGTTCTGCAGCACCGGCAGCCAGGACGTGAAGATCGGGTATCCGACCACGTCCTTGGTGGTGCCGTCGTGGATGAAGAAGTCCTCGCCGCCGCCCTCCGGCAGTTCCATGGCGTAGTTCGCCAGCCACTGCGCCGCCTCGGTCGGATACAGGTTCTCGGTCGTGGGCGTCCATTCCATCGCCAGCTTGACGTGGTAGGCGCGCGCCAGGCTGGCGAAGGTCAGCGACAGGCCGGGCGACGCGGCCGCGTCCTCGAGGATGGTGACGTTGTACCGTCTGGCCAGGTTGAAGAACACGTCAGGCAGGTTGCCGATGTCGGGGGCGTTGGATATGTGCCCGCCGAAGTAGTAGTACAGCGGCGTGTTCGTGAACCGACGGATGTCGGCGGTGAGGCTGCCGTACGTAGCCTCGACGCTCCACTGGCGGAAGTCCTGGTAGACGTTCGCCAGCGCGGCGCCGGGAACGGCCGCCGGAACGTCGTCGAAGGACGCGTAGCCGGTTCCGTTCTTGGTGTTGAAGTTCGCGATGGTGCCGTACGTGGCGGGCAGCCAGGTGCTGTGGAAGTACGCGATGTCGGCCGCGGCCCAACCGCCGTCGCCGTTGTTGCTCCACTGGGCGTCGAGCCGGCCGTAGTTCAGGTTCGATCCGCCGTAACCCGGGTTCCTGGCGATGTGCTTGATGGTCGTCGTCACATACGTGAAATACGCGGACTGTTCGCTGAGATCCCACCAGGCGGGCGCGATGCCGGTGCCGCCGGTGCTGGTCACCTCGAGGTCGGTGATCCAGGGCGCGGGGCTGCCGCGCCAGCCGGACTGCCAGAAGATCGGCACGAGCCGGATCCCCGCGGCGCTGGCGCCGGCCAGCTCCTGGTCCAGTTCGGTGAAGCTGAACGTGCCCTCCGAGGGCTCGAGCGACCCCCACGGCATGTTGAGCTCGGCGCTGTTGATGCCCTTGGCTTTGAGCGCCGCGAAATCAGCGGTGGACCACGGCGTGCCGTTGTTGTCGAACTGCAGCTGGGTGGACCAGAGCTCGTTCTGCGAGGACCCGGCCTTCGTCGCGGTTGTCGGACTCGTCGAGTCGGCGGCGGCGAACTGGGCCGTGAGCAGCGTGGCGGCGAAGCAACAGAGTAGTGGGGCCGCTCCACGTCGAACCGTGTGCAGCATTCGGCTCCCCTCCAAAGGGGTGTCGGTGAACGGGTGGGTTGGCCTCCAGCACGCCGTCGGCGGCGTGCGGGTTATGTAATACCAAGAGTGTTACTGCGACAAGACGTGTTCCGAGGTTTTCCGTACGGAGCACTCTGACCTGCCCGTATGACATATAAAAGGTAGCCACTTACAGGCCTGGGCCGTCAGATAAGTCATTAGGCGTCCGCAAGCCTTGACCCTGCCGCGCGAGCGCCTCAATACTGCGGAAGCCTCCAGAACAGGGGTGCCGCACCGAGCGCGCACTCCGCCGTCGGCCGTGATCCCACTCTCCACAAAGTTGTGAGGAGCCGTCATGGCCAGAAATACCCGTCCCAGTCGTCTTGTCGCCGCCGTTACCGCCGGCGTGACGATCGCCGCCGGACTGACCGCGTGTAGCAGCGGCAGCAGCAACCCGGCGGACACCCTCGTGATCGCCGAGTGGACCAACCCGGCGGCCGTCGCGCAGACACAGGCGGTCGACGCCCTGTTCGAGAAGCAGCACCCTGGCGTGCACATCCAGCTCGAGGACGCGCCGACCGCGGCCAACGCCTGGCCGACCCTGCAGGCCAGCCTGCTGGCCTCGAAGAACGTCGACGTCCTGGCGCAGTTCGCGCAGAACCCAGCGGACTATCCGCCGGCCTCGGTCAACAAGAAGCCGTCCGGCACCGCCGCGCTGATCGCCAACGGACAGTTCATGGACCTGTCCAAGCAGTCGTTCATGTCGCGCTTCGACACGACCACGCAGCAGTACACGATGGGCTACAAGAACGGCATCTACGGCGTGACGGTCGCCGAGTACGTCAACAACACCGGCCTGTTCTACAAGAAGGACATCCTGGCCAAGTACGGCTTGTCCGTGCCGACCACCTTCACCGAGTTCATCAACGACCTGAAGACCCTCAAGTCGCACGGGGTCACGCCGATCTACGTGGCCGGCAAGGACGGCTACCAGAACATCATCTGGGCCGGCATCGTCAACCAGTTGCTGATGGAGAACAAGCCGGCCGCCGAGGCCGCGTCGGTCTACCTGCAGCGCGCCGAGGACTTCCTGAACGGTTCGCAGAACTGGAACAGCCCGCTCTACCAGGAGGCCGCCCAGCGCTACGAGCAGGTCATGTCCTACATCGAGCCGGGTGCGGGCGGCGCCTCCGCGCAGAGCGCTCCCGGGGAGTGGGCCGTGCAGAGCGACAACTACGCGTTCTTCGTGGACGGCTCGTACGACGGCAACACCATCGCGCAGGACAACTCGAAGCTGAACTTCGGCTTCTTCGCGATCCCGGGCACCGACACGGCGAGCTGGAACCGCGCGGCGCTCGCCCCCGACCTGTCCTGGACCGTCCCGACGTTCTCCAAGCACCAGACGCTGGCGCTGCAGTGGATCGACCTGTTCACCCAGCAGACCCAGTACGCGGCCTGGATCAAGGCCACCGGCTCGATCTCCACGGAGCCCTCCGTGCCGACGCCGACGCTGTCCTGGACCGACTGGCTCGCCACCAACGCGTCCACCGGCTACGTCAACTCCAGCCAGCCGTGGATCCCGGACGGCGCGAGCAAGGAGGCGGGCGGTCCGGTGCTGACGGCGATGCAGCCGTTCGGCTCGCAGTCGCCCAGCGACGCGCTCTCGCAGGCCGCCGGCGCGTACAAGTCGACTGTGGGGCACTGAGCACATGGCTACAAGCCCCTTCGGGACGCGGCGGACGCGGCGGTGGATCCCCTGGGCCTCCATCGCCATCCCGTCGATCGGCTGGCTGATCTTCGGCCTCTATCCGTCGCTGGCCACCGTCTTCTACTCGTTCACCCAGTACTCGGGAGAGCCGGGCACGCCGCTCAACTTCTGCGGCCTCTGCAACTACCGCGCGGCCTTCAGCGGCTCGTACTCCGACTTCTCCGGCGCCGTGATCACGACGCTCAAGTACGTGGTTGGGGTGACGGTCCTGCAGATCGTCATCGGGCTCGCACTCGCGCTGCTGCTGCAGCACAAGCGGCGCGGGTACGGGCTTTACCGGGCGCTGATCTTCATGCCGCAGATCTTCTCGGTGACCGTCGTCGGCGTGCTGTTCTCGCTGGTCCTCGATCCGCAGACGGGACCGGCGGAGAAGGCGTACTCGGCGCTGTTCGGCGGCACCAACGCCTTCCTGGGCAGCAGCACCTGGGCGCTGCCGATCGTCATCCTAATCAATGTCTGGATGTTCACGGGCTACACGATGCTGGTCTACATCGCCGGCCTGCGCCGCATCCCGAAGGAGGTCTACGAGGCGTCCTCGATGGACGGGGCCGGGCGGTGGCGGACGTTCTGGAACATCACCTGGCCGCTGCTGGCCCCGGCCACCACGGTCAACGTGTTCCTCACCGCCATGGGCTGCGTCGGCGAGTACGCGCTCATCCTGGTGATGACCGACGGCCAGTACGGCACCAAGACGCTCGGCTTCTACATGTTCGACGAGGCGTTCGGGCTGCAGCCCTCGGCCGGCTACGGCGCGATGGTGGCCATAGCCATGTTCGTCCTCACCGTGGTGATCGGCGGCGGCCTGCTGTTCGGCCTGCGCCGACGGGAGGTATCGCTGTGACCGTTCAGACCCAGACGCGGCCCCGGACCGGACCGCGGACCCAGCCCCGGCCGCGGCCCCGGCTCCAGCGCTACGTACGCGTCGGCGGGACGCAGCTGCTCTGCCTGGTGATCTCGGTGGGCTTCTTCGCCCTGCCGCTGATCTACCTGGTGCTGCAGGCGTTCAAGCCGTACCTGTCCTTCCTGCAGGACCCGACCGGCCTGCCGCACCCGTGGACGTTCTCGAACTTCAGCCAGGCCTGGACGCAGGGCGACTTCTCCACGGAGATGCTCAACAGCATCCTGTACTCCGTGGTGCCGGACGTGATCACCCTGGTCCTCGGGGTGTTCCTGGCCTTCCCGATCTCCCGCGGCTACTTCAAGCACTCGAACGCCCTGTACGCGTTCTTCGTGTTCTCCGGGTTCCTGCCGGCCGGCCTGATCCCGCTGTTCATCGAGGCGCAGAAGCTCGGCCTCTACAACAGCCGGTTCGGCTACCTGGTCATCAACTCGCTGGCCGGCGCGGGATTCTTCTTCTTCGTCGGGTACATCAAGACCATCCCGCGGGAGATCGACGAGGCGGCGGCGATGGACGGCTGCGGCTACGTGCGCTTCATCTTCACCATGATCATTCCGCAGATGAAGCCGGCCCTGGCGACCTTCGGGGTCTTCGGCTTCGTGGCCGCCTGGAACAACCTGATCCTGCCGCTGGTCATGCTCAGCGACCCGGGTCTGTGGCCGGTCACCCGCGGCCTGTTCGCGTTCTTCGGCCAGTACTCCTCGCAGTGGCCGGTGGTCGCGGCGGCCACGGTGATCGTCGCCATCCCGATCCTGATCGTCTTCGTGATCCTGCAGCGGCAGCTGGTGGAGGGTGTCGCCGGCGGCGCCGCGACGGGAGCCCAGGGCGTCGGCCAGGGCCCGCAGGTTCAGGCCGTCGACAGCTAGTGAGAGAAAGGCACATGACGGAACAACAGAAATCGGCGCTGGTCGTGCGCGGCGGATGGGGCGGCCACGTGCCGGTCCCCGCCTCCGATCGGTACGCGGCGGCGCTCAAGGAAGACGGCTACGCGGTGACGGTCAGCGACACGCTGGACAGCTACCTGGACCGGGAGCTGCTGGCCGCCACCGACCTGATCGTGCAGTGCTGGACGATGGGTCAGATCACCGGTGATCAGGCGGTCGGACTCGCCGACGCGGTGCGCGCCGGCACCGGCTTCGCCGGCTGGCACGGCGGCATCATCGACTCCTTCCGGAGCGAGACGCGGTACCAGCTGATGACGGGCGGTCAGTTCGTCCACCACCCGCGCGAATTCACCACGTACCTGGTGCGTCCGCTGCCCGAGCACGCGGAGCACCCGGTGCTGGCCGGAATCGAGCCGTTCACGGTCACGACCGAGCAGTACTACCTGCACATGGACCCGGCGGTCGAGGTTCTCGCCGTCACCGACTACGAGGACGACCCCGACAATCCGGAACTCGCGGGCGTCGTCATGCCCGTCACCTGGACCCGGCGTTGGGGCGCGGGACGGGTCTTCGTCACCGCGATCGGGCACAACCTCGCCGACCTGGAGGTCCCCGAGGTGGACTCGATGATCAAGAAGGGGATGGCATGGGCGACTCGATGACAACGATGACAAACGGTCAGATCCTGCGGGTGGGGCTGGTGGGCGCGGGCCAGATCAGCGGCGCCTACCTGCGGACCTTCCCGCGGCTGCCGAACGTGCGGGTGACCGCGATCGCGGACCTCGACAAGGCGCGCGCCGCCGAAGCCGCGGACGAGGTGCCCGGTGCACGCGCGATGGCACCGGACGAGCTCTACGCGGCCGAGGACGTCGACCTCGTACTCAACCTGACCATCCCCGCGGCGCACGCCGAGGTCGCGCACGCCGCGATCGCCGCGGGCAAGCACGTGTACGGCGAAAAGCCCCTCACGGCCACCACCGCCGACGCTCGTACCCTGCTGGAGGCCGCGGACCTGGCCGGAGTGCGCGTGGGCTGCGCTCCGGACACCGTGCTCGGCACCGGAGTGCAGACCGCGCGCGCGGTGCTGGATTCCGGCGAGATCGGCGCGCCGGTGGCCGCGAGCGCGTTCATGGTCACCCCCGGGCACGAACGGTGGCACCCGGCGCCGGAGTTCTACTACCGCCCGGGCGGCGGCCCGCTGCTCGACATGGGCCCGTACTACCTGACCGCGCTCGTCACGCTGCTCGGCCCGGTGCGCCGGGTGGTCGGCATGAGTTCTAGCCCGCGATCCACCCGGATCATCGGCAGCGGTCCACGCGCCGGCACCGAATTCGCGGTCGAGGTCGCGACCCACGTCACCGGCGTTCTGGAACACGAGAACGGCGCGCTCTCCACACTCCTGATGAGCTTCGACGTCTGGGCCGGCGCGTTGCCCCGGATCGAGGTGTACGGGACCGGCGGCTCGCTGTCCGTCCCGGACCCGAACGGCTTCGACGGCGAGGTGCGGCTGTTCCGCGCCGGATCGAAGGAGTGGGAGCACGTGGCGGAGCGCGGCGGGTATCCGGGTGCCGCGCGCGGCTACGGCGTCGCCGACCTGGCGCGCGCACTGGCCGAGGGCGGCCCGCACCGCGCGGACGGTCGACTCGCGTACCACGTGCTCGACATCATGGAATCCTTGCTCGCCGCCGCCCGAAGCGGCGACTCGGCGACCGTCACCAGCACGTGCGACCGCCCCGCGGCGGTCCCCGCCGGTGCGCGGCCCGAGGAGCACTGAGACGGAGTCAGGGCTTTGACCGACCGACCCACGGCACTGTTCGCGATGACCCCCGCGAATCTCCCGAGGCTCTTCCCGCCCCCGGTGATCTCGCGCCTGTCCGAGCTGGTGGACATCGACCCCGGCGTCGTCGTCACCGACCTCGACCGCCCGGAGCTCGGCACGGCCGAACTCCTGATCACCGGTTGGGGATGTCCGCCGATCGACCGGCAGGCCCTGGACGGGGCACCGCGGCTTCGGGTCGTGCTGCACTCGGCCGGCACCGTCCGCGGTCTCATCACGCAAGCGTGCTGGGACCGCGGGCTGCTGGTCTCCTCCGCCGCGCACGCCAACGCGGTCCCGGTCGCCGAATTCACGCTCGCCGCGATCCTGCTCGCGGGCAAGAACGCCTTCTCGCGCAAGCGGACCGTCGTCCACACGGACCTGGCGATCGGCAATTATCACCGCCGCGTCGGCATCATCGGCGCGTCCCACGTCGGACGGCGGCTCCTCGAACTGCTGCGCCCGTTCGACCTCGCCGTCTCGTTATCAGACCCCTACGTCACCCCCGCCGAGGCCGAGGAGCTCGGCGTCACCCTGCTGCCCCTGGAGGACCTGCTGCGCGGCAGCGACGTCGTCAGCCTGCACGCGCCGAGCCTGCCGGAGACCCATCGGATGCTGGACCGCCGTCGGCTCGCCCTGATCCCCGACGGCGCCACGGTGATCAACACGGCGCGCGGCGCCCTGATCGACCACGAGGCACTGACCGAGGAACTGGCCTCCGGCCGCCTCAACGCCGTCCTCGACGTGACCGACCCCGAACCCCTGCCGGCGGACTCGCTGCTCTACCACCTGCCCAACGTCTTCCTCACCCCGCATATCGCCGGCTCCCTCGGCAACGAACTGGAACGCCTGGGAGCCGCCGTCGTGGCGGAGATCGCCCGCCTGGTCGACGGTCTTCCCCTCCGTCACCAGGTGCAACGCGCGGATCTGGAAAAACTCGCCTAGGACTGGAATATCTCGGCGGCTCGGTGGATTATAGAAACTGAACGTACAGTTTCGATATCTACGGAGGAGCGGACCATGAACACCACGACGTTGCGCACCGCACCGTTCGGAACGACCGGCATGCGGATCACCCGGATCGGCTTCGGCGCCTGGGCGATCGGGGGCGGGGGCTGGGAGTTCGGCTGGGGTCCGCAGCAGGACGCGGACTCCGCCCAGGCCATCGAGCACGCGCTCGAGCTCGGCGTGAACTGGATCGACACCGCAGCGGCCTACGGCTTCGGGCACTCGGAGGAGGTCGTCGGACGCGCCCTGGCCCGGGTCGGCGCCGAACATCGCCCGTACGTGTTCACCAAGTGCTCGCTGCTGGAGGGCCCCGACCGCCGCGTCGTGCACAGCCTGAAGCGCGACTCGGTGCTGCGCGAGGCCGAGGCGAGCATGAAGCGGCTCGGCGGCGAGCCGATCGACCTGTACCAGATCCACTGGCCCAACCCGCTCGAGGACATCGAGGAGGGCTGGGCGGCGCTGGCCGAGCTCAAGGAGCAGGGCGTCGTGCGGCACATCGGCGTCTCGAACTTCAACGCCGAGCAGCTCAACCGCATCCGCTCGATCGCCCCGGTCGAGACGCTCCAGCCGCAGTACTCCCTGGTCGAGCGCGAGGTCGAGGCGGAGATCCTGCCGTATGCCGAGGCCGCCGAGATCGGCGTGATCGTCTACTCGCCGATGGGCTCCGGCCTGCTGACCGGCGCGATGACCCGCGAGCGGATCGCCGGGCTCGCCGAGGACGACTGGCGCAAGCACGACGAGCGCTTCAACGAGCCGGAGCTCGGCCGGCACCTCGCGCTCGTCGACCGGCTGAAGTCCGTCGCCGCGCGGCACGGGACCAGCCCGGGGGCCGTCGCCGTCGCCTGGACGCTGCGCAATCCGGCGGTCGACGGAGCTATCGTGGGATTCCGCCGCGCCGACCAGGTCGACCCGCTGATCGCCGCCGCTGATCTGCGGCTCGACCACGCCGACGTGACCGAGATCGAGAACGGAACGGAGGCCTGAGCAATCATGTCCACCATCGGATTCATCGGGCTCGGCGCGATGGGCAGCCGGATCGCCGGCCGCCTGCTCGACGCGGGCCACGAGGTGCACGGCACCAATCGCACGCCGGCGAAGGCCGAAGCGCTCATCGAACGCGGCATGCACTGGCACGACACGGCGCGCCAGGTCGCGCGGGCCGCGGAGATCACGTTCAGCATGATCACCGACGACGATGCGCTGCGGGACGTCATGAAGGGCCCGGATGGCCTATTCGCGGGACTTTCCGCGGGCCACGTCCACATCGACATGAGCACGGTCAGCCCGCAGCTGAGCCGCGAGTACGCCGAGCGGGCGCGCGCGATCGGCGCCGAGCTGATCGAGGCCCCCGTCTCCGGCAGCATCCCCGCGGCCGAGGACGGCAGCCTGGTCATCATGGCCGCGGGCGACGAGGCGACGTTCCACCGCGTCGAGCCGCTGCTGCGCGAACTGGGCAGCACCGTCACGTACGTCGGTGCGAACGGCCAGGCGCTGCTGCTCAAGCTCGCGGTCAACATCAGCCTCGGCGCGCAGATTCTCGCGCTCAGCGAAGGGGTCCTGCTGGCGGAGCGCGGCGGCATCGACCGGAAGCTCGCCGTCGACGTCATCACCGGCAGCGCGGTCGGCTCGCCCGCGGTACGCGCCCGCGGCCCGCTGGTCCTCGACCTCCCCGATCAGGCGTGGTTCGACGTGAGCCTGATGCAGAAGGACATCCGCCTCGCCCTCGACGCGGGGATCGTCCTGAACGCCGCGCTGCCCTCGACCGCACTGCTCGACAGGACCCTGACCCAGGCGCGTGCCCTCGGCTACGCGCACCGCGACATCGCCTCGTTCTTCCAGACCCTGGCGCGGTCGGACGCCCGTCCCGGCGAGGATCGGGACGACGCATGACGACCACCGAGGCGCCCCCGGCCCGCGGCCGTCCCCGTGACGAACGCACCCGTGTCGCGATCCTCGACGCGGCCGCCGAGTTGATGCTGGAGAACGGCGTCGACAAGGTGAGCATGGACACGATCGCCGTGCGGGCGGGGGCGAGCAAGGCCACGATCTACCGCTGGTGGCCGACGAAGGAGAGCCTGGCGCTCGACGCCGTCTACCGCCAGTGGTCCGCCGCGCAGGCGGAGGCCGAGCCATCCGGCTCGGTCCGCGCGGACCTCGTCGCCCTGCTCACCCCGTGGAGCCGGCTCGCGGCGAGCAAGCCGTACGCCAGGGTCATCGCGGCGCTGCTCAACGCAGCCCAATCAAACCCCGACTTCGCGGTTCAGTACCGAGCCCATTTCGTCGAGCCCCGTCGGGAGCGGGGCCGCGAGATCCTCAACGCCGCGGTCCGCGACGGGCAGGTGCCGCCCGACACGGACATCGAGCTCGTACTCGACCTGCTGTACGGCCCGATCTACCATCGCCTGCTGCAGGGCCACGCCACCGTCGACGACCGCTTCGTCCGCGGCGTCGTCGACGTCGTCTGCGCGGGCCTGGGAATCTCCTAGCGGGCCGCGGAACCGCCCCCGTATACTGCCGAGGTCCGGTTGCACCTCTTACGGATACGGGGCGGAAGATGCGGATTTCGGGGACCTCGCGTGCCGTGGGTGACGCGCGCCAGGCCGTGCGCTCGGCGTTCGGCGGGCTGCCCGGGGCGTTCTGGTGGATCTGGCTCGGCACCCTCGTCAACCGGCTCGGCTCCTTCGTGCTGCCGCTGTTCGCCTTCTACCTCACCGGCCCGATGCACCGCAGCGCCGCCTTCGCGGGTGTGGTCGCCGCGCTCTACGGGGTCGGGGCGAGCGTCTCCGGCGTGGTCGGCGGCGTGCTCGCGGACCGGATCGGCCGCAAGCCCACGCTCGTGGCCTCGCTGAGCGCGAACGCGGCGAGCATCATCGCTCTCGGATACGCCCGCTCCCCGCTGTGGCTGTGCCTCGGCGCGCTCACCGTCGGGCTGGTCACCAACGCCTTCCGGCCCGCCACGTCCGCCATGATCGCCGACATCGTCCCCGACGCCCAACGCGTGCGCGCCTACGGCCTCAACTACTGGGCCATCAACATCGGCTTCGCCGTCGCGAGCCTGTCCATCGGCCTCGTCGTCGAATTCGGCTATCTGGCGCTGTTCTACGCCGACGCCGCCTCCACGCTCCTGTGCGTCCTGCTGATCGCCGTCTTCGTCCGCGACACGACTCCGCGCTCGGCCCCGACGCCGATTGCGCACGCGGCGTCGCCTACCTCGAACAACGCGGCCACCGATGCGCCCTCCTCCGACGGCCTCGCCACCGTGCTCCGCGACCGAGTCTTCATCACCTTCGTCGCCGTCTTCTTCCTGCTCCTGCTCGTCTTCCAGCAGTGCAACGCCGCCCAGCCGATGGCCATGGCCCACGACGGACTGACGGCCGCTCAGGTCGGCTACATCAGCGCGATCAACGGCGTGCTCGTCGTCGCGCTGCAACTCCCGCTCGTCCGCTGGCTCGAACGCTTCCCGGTCGCCCCGGTCCTCGCCGTCTCGGGTGTGGTCCTCGGCGTCGGCATGGCCGTTCCGTTGCTCGGCGGCAGCGTCGGCATCTTCGCACTCTCCGTCGTCATCTGGACCATCGGCGAGATCGGCTGCACCCCCATCTCCTCCGCCCTCGTCGCCCGCCTCGCCCCCGCCCACCTGCGCGGCCGCTACCAGGGCATCCACCAGATCGCCTGGTCAGGAAGCGCCGTGCTCGCCCCTCTCACCGGCGGTGCCGCCTTCTCCGCCTTCGGCGGCACCCCCGTCTGGCTCGGTTGCCTAGCCATCGCCGCCCTGGCCGCCGTCGCCATACTGCGCCTAGCTCCCGCCCTCACCCGCCGCCTAGCCCAAGCCGCCGCGGCCGCCGCGGTCGTGCTGCCCGACCAGGCACCCGAAGCATCGCCACTGGCCGCAGCTCTGGCGAGCGAATGAAGAGGGCCATGTGGCGTGTCAGGCTGCCGGCGGTGCGCTGTACGGCGCGGCCCAGGTCTGATTCACCTGGATCGAGTTGGGCGAGGCGCCACAGGCGTACAGGTCGACCGGTGTCGTGGGCGTCGTCGTCGAGCCGCCGTAGACGTCCAGGCATTTGCCCGCGCTCGCGGTCGTGCCGCCGAGCTTCAGATTCCCGTCGCGGTCGTAGGCCCAGGTCTGGTATCCCGGAGCCGACCCGCAGGGCGCGACGCCGACGAACTGTCCCTTGTCACTGGAATTGACGGTGCTGGTACTCGTTCCGCTCTGCGCGGTCAGGCACAGGGTGGCGTTGGCTTGCAGCAGTTGGATCGAGCCGTCGGAGTTCATCTGCCACTTCTGGTTCGCCGTGCCGGAGCAGGGATAGACGTCGACCGGATTGTTCGTCCCGGAGCCGGCCTGGTAGTTGTCCAGGCACAGCGACTCCTTGCCCCAGTCGTCGCGCGAGGCGGTGATCTGGCCGCGCGGAGTGAAGCTGCCGCAGGAGTTCTCCGGCGTCACCGTGAGCATCGCCGAGTCGTGCGAGGCGATCGACAGCGGCACCGAGCCCGTTGAGGTCGAAGTGTTGTGCGCCCACAGGTCGCGCACGTCGTAGGTGCAACCCGCGGAGTTGAAGCCGATCGAGGAGAGGTTCAGCGTGTAGCCAGCGGTCGAGGCGCCCTTGTTCAGCACGACCACAGCGCGGCTGCCGTCGGCCAGCGGCTTCACCACCACGTCGAAGCCCGAGGTGGCGTCCGGGGTCCCGTCGCTGTTCGCGGCACCGCCGAGAACCCGATATCCACCGGCCCCGAGCGCGTCCTGGTCGACGGCGATGACCTCGGTGTTGCCCAGGATCGCCACGGAGTCGGTCAGGTGCGTGGCCAGCGCGGGGTTGGTGGACCGGATCGAGGCGATGTATGAGGGTTCGAACTTGCGCGCGTCCGAGGAGATCACCAGCGGCGCGCCGAGGATCGACCACAGCGACATCTGGCTGCGCTCCTCGGCGGTCGTCATGCCGTTGTCGCCGATGAGCAGCATGTCAGGGTTGTTCCAGTTGCCTGGTCCCTGGTAGCGCGACAGGTCCAGGGCGTAGTCGTAGCTCGCGTACGGGCCCATCTGGTAGGCGCCGGAGCTGAAGGGCTGCCCCCAGGGGTCCGATCCGTCGCCGTACGTCCAGATGTCCGGGCCGATGCGCCAGGTCTGGCCCAGCGTGCGCACCCAGTCGAGGTCGGAGTAGAGCCCTGATCCCGGGCCCTCGCCGGCGGGTGCGGAGATGTCGAACAGGATGTTGCGTGCGCCGGAGTGGTTGGCCACCGCGGTCTTCAGGTCCTTCGACATCGTCGTGTCGAGCGTCTGCACGGGCGCGTTGTCGCCGCAGTTGTCGTACTTGAGCTGGTCGACACCCCAGTACGCGAACGAGTTCGCGTCGTTCTGCTCGTAGCCCTCGCTGCCGTTGGGCAGGTTCGGGGAGGTCGGAGTGGCCGTGCTGCACGTGTGCGTGCCAGAGGTCTCATAGAGGCCGGCCCTCGCACCGAGACTGTGCAGGTAGCTGACGTAGCTCGTCAACTCGGAGTCGAATCCGGGCTGGTCGTTGGCATTGCGGACGTCGGTGACTCCGCCCCAGTTGAGCGCGCCGTGGAGGTACCCCGAGCTGTTGCGGTACATCCAGCAGTCGTCGACGGTGACGGTCTTATAGCCGTCATTGATCAGTCCGGTGTCGGACAGGGCCTCGGCCTGGTCCTCCATGAACTGCTGGTAGGAGTAGTCGATCCGTTGGGTGGAGCCGTCCAGCGCGGGCAGCGGGGCCTGCGAGTCGCACTCGAAGCGGGCCCAGTCGTTGAAGCCCATCATCGGGGTGTCGGCGAGCGGGCCGGCCGAGGCGGCCGACGGGTCGTAGTTGGCGGCGGGGGCGTTGACCCCGTCGTTCGCCGATGCCGCGGGCGCGACCAGGGCGGTGGCCGTTGCCAGGACGACGGCTCCGACGAGCCAGGGGATGGATCTGCGACGACGTGCTGCACCGGACATGGCGACCGTCCTCCGCGACTGCGTGATTCTGCATGTTTTCCGGCTTATTGATCAAAAACGAGCAGGTGGGTTGTCGCCGATTGTGCACTCATGCGAGATGGCCGTCAACCCCTCGGGGCCGCATCTGCGCAGCTAGTGGTGTAGACCGCGGCGAGACTCGGCCGACTGCCAGCCCTTGACGCACGCGTGATCGGCCGCCTATCTTCTGCATGAAAATGCTTGATAGGCAATAGTCCGATCAAAAATGTGCAAGGCAAAACCCATTACGCGTTGCGGGCGCCGAAAGTATTCTTACTCGTCCTCGGGACGCTTGGCCGAGCGTCCGCGCTCAGCGGGCGTGCCGGGACCGTTCGGTGAAGGGAGCGCTACGTATGATGCAGCAGCCCGTGGGGCCCCGCGCCGGCCGCCCCGGATCACGCCTCGACGAACTGCTTCGGACCGGGCCGTTCGCGGACGCGCTGCGGGCCGCGATCCGGGAGAGCAAGCTCAGCCAGGACCGGATCGTGGACCGGCTGCGGCGGCGCGGAGTGCCGATCAGCCCCGCGACGCTCAGCCTCTGGCAGTCGGGGAGGCATCAGCCGGAGCGGCCGACGTCGCTGGCGGCCCTGAGTGCGTTGGAGACCGTGCTCGGTGTCGGTTCCGGGGCGCTTTCCTGCCTTCTCGAGCCTCCGCGCCCGCGCGGTCGGCGGTCCCGCCCGGTCGAGATGCCGGCGATAGACGCACTGGTCCCGCACCCGGACGCGATCCAGCGAACCCTGGAGAGGGTCGACAACCACTGGTCCGGTTCGATAACCCGGGTCAGCCACCACGACCGAGTCGAAGTCGGGGCGCACGGCGGCGAACTCGGCACGCGGACTCGCGAGGTGCTGCGCGCGACGGAGGACGGCCCGGACCGTTGCGTCTACTTCCACACCACCGACCAGCGTGGCGGTCCGCCGCCGGAGATCCGCCCGGTACGGGGCTGTCGACTGGGCGCAGCGCATGCCGAGCCCAGTGCCGGCCTGAGCACAGTCGAACTGCTGTTCCCGCATGCGCTGAGCAAGGGTGAGGCCGTCCTGCTCGAGTACTGCATCGTCCATCGCGAGCCTTATCCCAGTGACGGTTTCTACGTGCGCGGCTTTCGTAGGGCGGTGCGCGAGTACGTCCTCGAGATTCAGTTCACGCCGCCCGCGCTGCCTGTGCGCTGCGTACATTTCTGGTCGTCCGGAGCGAATGCGGACCCGGTCGACAACGAACGGTTGCTCACGCTCGACGAGGACCATCGCGCGCTGCTCGTCCTGGCGGACGTGGGCCCGGGTCGGCACGGCATTCGCTGGCAGTTCGATTGACCCCGGCGTCAGCCGACTGGCATGCCTTTGCTTTGCACAGCAGCGCTTTATCCTCCTTATACCCTAAAGAGTCAAGGGTCCCGGACTGATTGCCAAGGCCTCTTCCGCCGGGCAATCCCGGCATCCGGGCAGGCGCTTCGGGCGCCGAGAAAATCACAGAGTTCGACTGTAAATCTCTTAACTGACGCTCGTATCGCGCCATCCGCGATGCACGGATCGTCTCACTGGCCCCGGCAACCAGACCGGTAAGGTCGGCACCGCGGTCTGCCTGCAGGTGGCCGGGTCCGACTCGGCGTCCGACCAAGCGCTGACCTACTCGGCCACCGGCCTGTCGGCCGGTCTGTCGATCAGCTCCTCCGGCTTGATCAGCGGCACGCCGACGTCGGCCGCGACCTCATCGGTCACCGTCACCGCCACTGACTCCGCCGGCTTCGGTTGGACGGTCGGCGGCTCGGCGGGCGGCGGCGGTACGGTCACCGTC